>CAZGRL010000019.1:28480-54066 GCA_964528155.1 uncultured Anaerolineaceae bacterium | reverse complement strand
ACCAGCAGCACGACCTTGCCGCGCAAATCCTCCAGCCTCAACGGCTGATCTGAGTTCAGCCATACCTCGTTTGTCAACTCGGGCGCCGGCCCGAGGTCCTTCAACTTCGTCGAGCTGATTTCCATCGCCGCCTCAACTTGACCTGCTCCACCATCTTCGCTTACCGCCGGGGTTGGCTCCTCCATCAGGTTCTGGCCGCCAGTCGCGCAGGCCGCCAGAACGACACACATGAGGGGCCATACCAGGTTCCGTCTATACCACCTCACCATTGATCTCCTCACTGAATCCGACTACACGTTGACGATCAGGCTGTCGATCCCGGTTGCGCCGCTCGGGCTGGGTGGGTGTCGCTCAGTCACCTGCAACTGTCCGTTTCCGTCGTAGGCGCGGACCTGGATCGAGTGACGGCCGCTGGTGTACGGCCAATCGTAGCGCCATTGGACCCAGCTCAAGGGGCTCAGAGCCGGCGTCCGCAGCTCGGCCTCCGTCCACGGGCCATCATCAATTTGAACCTCGACCTTGCTGATGCCGCGCGCACCAGCGTAGGCGATGCCGCCGACGGGAATAGTCTCACTCCCGCTTTCCGCCATCGCAGTGTCAGCGGCATCCACCACGGATGTCGTGTGCACGATCGCCTGGGCATCCCAACCTCGATCCACCCAGTAGCCGGGTCCATGGCGGTCGATCACTTCGATGTGCTCGATCCACTTGGGTTGCTTCATGCCGTGACGGTTGGGGATATACACACGCAGCGGGAACCCGTGACCTTGCGGCAGTGGAACGCCGTTCATGTCGTAGACCAGCAGGGTCCGAGGATCCATGATGTCTGACATGACGATGCTTTCGTAGAAGCCATCGGCTGCGGTCACGTAGGCTTCGGTCGCCGACGGGAGCATCCCGGCTTGATCAAGGACGTCCTTCAACCGCGCTCCGGTCCAACGGGCCGTGCTGATCAGATCTCCGCCGACCGGGTTCGAGATGCACTCCAGCGTGATCACCTGACTGAACGCGGGGAACGCGCGCAGATCGTCCACGGTCAACGCGAGTGGGTTCTCGACCATCCCGTCGATCTGCAGGGTCCACTCATCACCGTTCACCTCCGGCGGACGGGTGTTGATGTCGATCCGATAGAAGTCTTCGTTCGAGGTCAGCTCTTCGCGCGTTCCAGCCGCCGGCATGATCCGGTCTGCCAACACACTTTCCGGCGGCGATGCCGCCGGACCGGTGGTATCGGCCACATCCGGTGTGGGCAAAGCGCCCGTCGGCTGGCCCCCCGTTTCGGCCGACTCCAGCAGGGAAGCTAGCCCGACCGATCCAACCGTCACGACGATCGTTCCTCCCCCGACAAGATAGAGAAACTGGCGCCGGGACATCGAGGGTTCCTGGCCTTCTTGGAGGGCCGGCCTTGCCCTGGCATTCAATCTAACCAGGATGACGCCCCACGCGCCGAACAAGATGGCCAGCCAGACCAGGCTGAGCAGCGGCCCCGCCTGGGGGAAGCCCAATGTCAGTTCGACCGGAATCATCCCGATGAGCAGAATCCCGCCGGCGATCAACCCTGCGCGTGTCGAATTCTCAGACACACGCCCGTACGCGGCCAGCGCGGCTCCCAGCACCGCACCTGTGACGACAAAGATGGCGATCGCCTGCGCTTGCTCGGCCAATTTGGCGGTGGACGCCGTCGGGCCGAGGTTCAGGCCACGAATGACGGCAACCATCAGGTCGATCGTCGTTGTGATGATCTGGCCGGGAAGGATCCGTGCCATCCAATCGAAGACATCAAATGGGACAAAAGGAACCTGGAGCAGTCGTTCGGCGAGAAAGCTCACACCCATGACCGGCAGGCTCGTCAGCGCCCCCAACAGCGCGCCTATCCAGATCCCCGGCCCCTTGCCCTCCATCTTCATCATCGGTTTCGGTTCATCCATATCGAACACCATCCTCTCCGCTGCAATTCACGCAGCGGGCGCAGGCTCACCGCGAGCGCCCGGCATGCGATCCATCCGAAAGCGAAATGTCGTCCCCTCACCTGGGGAACTCTCGGCCCAGATCATCCCCCCATGCGCTTCGACCATCCCCTTGGCGATGGCCAGACCCAGGCCGGCCCCGCCTCGGTCGAATCCTTCGCTCGACCGGCTATGCTCGCCGCGGAAGAAACGATCGAAAACATGTGGAAGATCCTCCGCCTGGATGCCCACCCCGTTGTCCGCCACCGACACCACCACGCTCGCCCCATCGCATTCCGCCTGGACCCGAACCTGGCCTCCCGCCGGTGTGTAGCGCAAAGCGTTATCCAGCAGATTCTGAAGGACTCGTCCGATCTCCTGAGGCGACATCCACACAGGATCCAGATCATCACCGACGGTTCCGCTCAGGGATATCCCTTGAGCTCGGGCACGGGCCCCGAAGGCCTCCAGTGTGTCCGAGATCAGATCGGAGAGTGAGCTCGGCTCCATCTGTAGAGCGAGTTGGCCGGTATCAAGCTTCGACAATTGAAAGAGGGCATCGATCAGTTCGCCCATTCGTTGGATCTCGGCTCGGCTCTGTCTCAGGTAGCGACTGACCGTCGTCGGGTCGCTCACCACACCATCATCGATCGCCTGGATCATCACCATCAACGACGAGAGCGGCGTGCGCAAATCGTGCGAAGCCCAGGCGACGAAGTCCCGTCTGGCGGAGTCGAGCCGGCGGGCCTCTTCGTCAGCCTTCTGCAGACGTTCAGCCATCGCATTGAAAGCCAGGCCGAGTTGGGCGACCTCATCATGCCCTTCAACCGGCACCCGAACCGCAAAGTCTCCCTCACTCAAATCAGAGGCCGCGACGACCAGCGAGCCGAGGGCGTGTGTAATCGCATTCGACACGAGGAACCCGAACGAAACCGAGATGCCGCCGGCGAAGAACAGCAGCAGGCTGGCCAGCGTCAGATCGTGTGGGCTGAGGAACATCAACCGGGCGGCCAGCCAGACGTTGATCATGGTCAATCCGGCGGCAATCACATAGCCCATGGTGAGCGAGCTCCGCAGGCTTGGGAAACTTCGCCACCAACCCAGACGCTGGGCGACGAAACCCACAACAGCCGAAATCCCGGCGCTTACGACGAATATCACGACCAGGTGGAGCAGGTCGCTCGCCGGAGGCCGCATGACCATCGCCACAAGCACGATCGTCGCCGCAAGAGCGATGAAAATCCCGGCGATGAACAATCCAGCCCGAGGGGATGCGGACCGCATATCAAGCCTCAAACCTGTATCCAACGCCCCAGACCGTCTGCAACAACATAGGGTGAGACGGATCTCGCTCGATCTTCTCGCGCAATCGACGGATGTGTACGGTCACCGTCGACGGATCTCCGTAGAAGTCGTAGCCCCAAACATGATCCAGCACTTGCGCTCTCGAGAACACCTGGCGCGCGTGTCGCATGAAAAACCAGAGCAGGTCGAACTCCTTGGCCGTCAATGCGATGGGATCACCTCTCACCTCGACGGTCCGCGCATTCGGATCGAGATGGATGTCGGCGAGTTCAACGATCTGCCCTGGCAATGCTGCGTCATCCTTCGAACGGCGCAGGACGGCCCGAACTCGGCTGGCGAGCTCTTTCGGATCGAACGGCTTCACGACGTAATCGTCAGCGCCTTGTTCGAGACCCTCGATCCGGTCTTCGACCGCCCCTTTGGCAGTGAGCATGATGACGGGGACCGTACTGTACTCCCGCAGGCGACGAGTGAGGGTCAGTCCGTCTTGACCGGGCAGCATGAGATCGAGGATGATCAGATCGGGCTCCATGTCCTCGATCGCCGACAGCGCTGCTCCTCCATCGCCCGCTTCAAGGACTTCGAATCCGTCCCGCTCCAGGTAGCGTCGGACGACTTCCCGAATGGTAGCTTCGTCGTCCACAACCAGGATCCGTTCGCTCTTACGTGTGTGTGCTGAGGCTGTCATCAAGGTTCGTAGCATCTCTCTCGCGTTGAAACCGGCAGCTCACAAGCGCTGCGTACTATCGTACCCGATCGGCCGACCGGACAGGCACCCCCTGCCCGAAGCAGCCCGCCCCTCCCCGTCATGCAGACCCACTATCTCGAACAATCCTTACAGGGCCGTTACGTGAAGGGTCATCATTCCGGTCTCGATGTGGCCCTGGTCAGATCCGGGAAGGCGCGACCTACCGGGTCAATCACGATGGATTCCAGGCTGGCGGAACGCCTCCCACATCGGGACACACCCATGGGCCACCCTCACGTTGCCGGGAGAGAACATTTGTGCTATTCTTGTGGAGATGGACGCATTCGAGAAGCTGGCCCTGGTCTCAGAACAGACCATCCTTGAAAGTTCCGATGGTGGCGCCGGAGGCGAGAGTCCCCGTCGTCGACAGGCATGCGGCTACACCCCGGCCGAGCTTCGGAACCGGTTTGGCCCCGACCCGATGAATGCCCGCCTCACCATCCGGAACCACGAGATCCCGATCCATATGGTCGCAATGCCGGGCGGGCGGCGCGTCCCATTGATCAAGGCGATGCTCACCACAGCTTGTGAGCGAGATTGCCTGTACTGTCCCTTCCGTGCGCGCAGAGATTTCCGCAGGCTTACATTCAAGCCCGAAGAACTGGCCAGGACGTTCCACGCGATCTACCAGAGTGGGACGGCTGATGGGATCTTCCTGTCGACCGGGATCTTCGCTGGCGGGGCAAACACCCAGAACAAGCTGCTCGATTCAGCGGAGATCTTGCGACGCCGGCTGGGCTACCGCGGTTACCTGCACTTGAAGATCATGCCCGGCGCTGAACGCGGTCAGGTGCTTCAGGCCATGTCCCTGGCCGATCGGGTCTCAGTCAATCTTGAGGCGCCCAATGCAGGGCGGTTGAGACTGCTGGCTCCGCAGAAGGAGTTTGGCAAAGAGCTTCTCGAGCCGCTACGTTGGGTGGAAGAGATCCGAAGGACGCTTCCGTCAAATCAGGGCTGGCGAGGCCGTTGGCCGTCGACAAGCACCCAGTTCGTCGTTGGCGCCGCAGGGGAAAGCGATCTCGAGATCCTCGACACGGTCTCCCACCTCTTCCATTCGGTTGGGCTCTCGAGGGCCTACTTTGAGGCTTTCACGCCGGTCGAGAAGACCCCGCTGGAGAACCACCCGGCGGAGGATCCGGTACGACAGCAGCGGCTGTACGAGGCTTCCTACTTGCTCCGAGACTACGGGTTCGATCTCGAGGATATGCCGTTCGGGAGTTCGGGCCTGCTTCCGCTCGATGTCGATCCCAAACGGGCCTACGCCGAGACTACCCTACGTCACGCTCCCGTGGATCTCAACCTGGCCGATCGGTTGGAGCTTCTGCGAGTACCCGGGATCGGTCCCAAGGCGGCCCGGGCGATTCTACAGGCGCGACGCGAGAGCCATCTGCGGGACCTGACGGATCTGAGGAGGCTCGGCATCCAGACCAATCGGGCTTCACCATTCATTCTGCTCGATGGCCACAGACCTCCCCACCAACTGAACCTGATTCCGGCGGCCTGAGGATCCAGCCCCTGGCCTCGATTCGGACCCGCATGCTGACTGGTCCTGCGGAATCCGGTCCAGTTTCTTGGATCCTGGCGTCACTTCCCTTATACTAACAGGGTACGGGCAGCGGCGTCGTCTTCGCTGGCCAGCCGCCAGGTCTCATGTTCGTGCGCGCCGACGAGAGTGGAGCCCAGAACGCCGGCCAGCCAGCGGGCGGCAGCAGGATCGACGCCGCTGCTTCCTTTTTCCTCATTGCGACCATGGCCTGCGCAAGGCGCTGTGCCGGATCGGTGTCGCGGCGGCGGCGTTTCTCAACCCCCCACTTCAATACCGCCCTCATCTCCAGGCCGACAGCAACTCAACTCCATCCGCAACGTGAATTTGAAGATTTCGCCAACGCCATCTCATGGAGGCACATGCAGGCCGGACCCTCATAAGCTGGCTGAATGGGGACGCTTGCGACTATGCTACTATGAAATTGCTGACCTTGTCCGCTGGCCGGAGGTTGCTGAAAGTCGATGCCGCCCGATCTTCCTGACACTTGAAGTCGCGACGCCCCGGCGGCTGGGAAGAACAATGGCCCAAGTTTCCACAATCGATTTCCACGTCACCGGACGCTGCAATCAGGAGTGCCCGTACTGTTGGGGGCCTTCCAGCAGCATGCCCGAAGTGAACACGTCCGAGGCGTGCGCGATCGTCCGCAAGATCGCCGACGCGGGGGCACGGCGCATCGTTTTCACCGGCGGTGATCCGGTTCTGCGCGAAGATCTCGGACTGCTCATACGTCTGGCCAAAGAACTGGAGTTGGAGGTCGCCCTTTCCTCCACGGGTGATCGCCTCACCCCGGGTTTCTTCAAAGCCTACGGCCGCTGGATCGATCTGGTATCCCTCCCCCTCGACGGCCCGAATGAACGGATCTCCTCCCGCACGAAAAAACCGGGCCATTTCACGGCCGTGTTGCGGGCGATGGAGTGGCTGGCGAATTACCCGGACATTGATGTCAAGATCGGTACGCCGGTGACCCGGGAGAATCTAGAGTGGATCCCCGACCTTGTGGACCTCGTCGAGCGGATCACGTCTCGGATGCCAAATCGAGCGTTCTTCAACCTCTTCCAGGCTTACCCGCGCGCGATGGGAGAAGTCGATTGGTCCGCCCTCCTGGTTACCGACACCGAGTTCGCCTCACTCCGTCGTAAGCTTGAGCAGCGGAACACGCGATTGAAAGTGAACTGGCTCGATCATGCGACACTCGACCGGCTTTACGTGATGATCATGCCGGACGGATCCATGACGATCCCCAGTGGTCCCGCCTATCCAGATTACGGCCGCTTTCTTGAAATCACGGATCTGGCGCAGGTCTTGACACAGGCGGAATTCGATTCCGCCAAGCACAATCGCCATGCCCGGGGTTGGACCAGAAGAGCACGACAGATCTCACCCTCGGTTCGAGATTGAGCACGATCGATCAGATTACTCCTTTGCCCCCCGCTCGAAACGGCAGCTTCCCTTGCAGGGTGACATCTTCAAGCAGATGTGGGCCTGAAAACTGCGTTTTTAGGCCCACATCTGCTTGAAGTACTCTCCCTTTGCGATGGCCCGCCGAAACGCTCATACAACCTCACGGCGAGGCCGATGTCACGCTCTCCGGCAGGTATTGAACCTACGCGCTACTCCGCTCCCGAGGCCTCGCCCGGCGTTCCCGCTCTCGCCAGATACTGTTCGACCATCAGCAGGCCGTCTTCGCCCGCCCGCCGGATGACCGACAGTAGCTGATTCATTGACGAGACTTCCTCGAGTTGCTCGGTTACAAACCAGCGCAGGAAATCCTGGGCGATGTGATCGTTTTCCTTGATCGCCAGGTCCATCAGGCCGTTGATCTGTTGGGTGACTTCGAGCTCCCAATCGAGGGCGCGCCTGGCTGCATCCTCCGCCGTCTTGATCCCTCCGGGCGGCGCCGGAATGTCGGGCAAAGCAACCTCGCCTCCGGCTTCGGTGACGTAGTGCACGAATTTCATCGCGTGCATGCGTTCTTCGTCCGACTGCCGGTAGAAGAAAGCGGCCAGCTCGGGAAGAGATTCGACGTCAAAGTAGGCTGCGATATTGATGTACTGATTGGAGGCTCCCAGCTCCCTGGCGGCCTGGGCATTGAATGCCTCAGTAAGCATCTTGCTGATCAACATGTCTCCACTCCTTCTTCATCATGAAACCGGATGACCGATCCGACAGGGTTTGTCTGGCGGCACGTTGCGTGCCGGCCAACAAACCCGAAACAACCTCACTTCCCCGGGAAGTGCAACAAGATTTCGGTATTATCCATCTACTGCGGCGAGTTAATGAACTGAAGCGCATATTGGGCATCAAGATAATTTGGATTGACCTTGAGGGCTCCCTGGAAATCCTCCCTGGCTGCGGCAACATTTCCCAAACGGTAGTACGCCCAGCCTCTCCAGAGCATGGCCTCCTCAGACTTGTACGTCCTGTACAGCGTCGCCGTCGCCAGGTCAATCACGTCCTGAAGGCGCCCGCGATTGAAGTAGGCGATATAGGGACCGAACTGATAGCGTGTGAAGCGCCACGGCAAGCCGATCTTCAAGGCATTGTCGTACGCGGCCGAGGCCTGGCCGTATCGCTCAAAGTACACGAGGTTGGAACCGAGGTTAAACCAGGCGTACGCGTCCGAAGGGTTGCGATCGACCTCTGCTTGCGCCGTGCCCAATGCTCGTTGGCGGTTCATGTCTGGATCAGCATCCTCACCGAGAAGATCGTCGATCTTCGATCCCTGGTCTGGGAGGTATAGATAGATGAATACCCGGTTGAATGCATGCCAACCGTCGTCCAGGGCGTCGTACCCGACGACCCGATTGGCGCCACCTGTTGCGGGATTTGTGTCCTGGGCGATGAAAGACTGTCGCTGATCATCATATCCGGTCAGCAGAAGGTAATGCCCGGCCCACCCGCCTCCCCCGTCTCCCTCAGCCAGGATGAAGCCTTCCTCGATCATCACCGGGAAGCCGGCCGCGATGAACCTCTTGAGTGTCTCAATGGTGCCACCGACGCGATAGTCCGCGTTGAGCCAGCCCGCTCTCGTCCGAACGAAGTAGACGAGCTCCTCGACGTTGACGTTCTTGTCCCCCCGATCGGGCTTCAGAAGATCGGAGATGTCGAATTGGTCCCCCGTCCACCCAAAGTAGCGCAGGCCCATGGCGAGGGTGACGGGACCGCAGTTGTTCCAGTCCTGTTTCTCCCATTCAGGCGCGGGCAGGCTGACAGCGCCCAGGATCGGCGTCGCTGTCGGCTCAGGCGTCGTGTCGATGGATTCGGTCGTTGCCGGTGTCGGTGTCGGCGAGGGATCGAAGGCTGTCGGTAGAGGTCCCAGGGCCGCTCCGGCCGGAGTCGGAACCGTCTCACCTGGATGAACCCAACCCAGCATAATTCCGTAGGCGGCATCCAGACGCCATTCCAGGCGGTATTTCACAGGGGGCAATTGGTAGATCAGCCATCCGGCCAAGGCCGTCGCGGCTGCACCAGTGAAAAATCTCCCGAGCCATGCCAGGCGTGCCGAAAACATAGGCGAGGATTATATCAGGCGTGGTCTTGACAGCCGGCGGAACCTGAATGGGCCGTATGGCGGCTTCCTTGCTAGAATAGACGAAACGTGAGGAAACAGCTGTGACTGATTCAACTTCGATCATCATCCTGGGCGCTTCGGGCGATCTGACCAGGCGCAAGCTTATCCCGGCCTTGTTCAGCCTTCATTGCCGGCACCGAATGCCCGAGCCCAATCACATCTTCGGCATGGCCCGGACCCGATCGGACGCGCAGGCCTTTCGCCAGACGCTCAAAGAGGCGATGGTCGCCATGGCCCCCAAGTATTTCGATCCCAAAGAGTGGCCGGCTTTCGCCGATAGGCTGGACTATATCACCGGCGATCCGGCCGAGACCGAAGCGCTATCCATGCTCGACGCGGCACTTGAGAAGGTCGAAGCCGCAGTAGACGGCGCACACAATCGACTGTACTACATGGCGCTGCCTCCTGCATCCTACGCTCCGGTGATTCAGGCACTCGGCCGGGCGGGGATGGTCAATACGGATCACGGCTGGCGCAGGGTGGTCATTGAGAAGCCTTTCGGCCACGATCTTCCGTCTGCTCGGACGCTGAATGACCTTGTCCACCAGGTCCTATCGGAGGATCAGATCTACCGCATCGATCACTACCTCGGCAAAGAGACCGTCCAAAACGTGTTGGTGTTCCGCTTTGCCAACAGCATCTTCGAACCGATCTGGAATCGCAACTACGTTGACCACGTCCAGATCACGGTAGCCGAATCAGTCGGCGTCGGCCATCGCGGCAAGTTCTTCGACCAGGTCGGCGTGGTGCGCGACATGTTCCAAAACCATCTGATGCAACTTCTGTCCCTGGTCGCTATGGAGCCTCCGTCGTCTTTCGATGCGGATGCACTCCGGAACGAGCGCGGCAAGGTCTTGAGCAGCGTTCGCCCGATACTTCCGGAAGATGTTGGCGCCAACACGGTTCGGGGACAGTATGACGGGTATTGCCAGGAACCCGGAGTCGCCTCGGATTCACAGACGCCGACGTACGCCGCTCTGCGGCTCTTCATCAGCAACTGGCGCTGGGAAGGCGTGCCTTTCTTTTTGCGCTCGGGCAAGTCTCTGGCGGAGAAGACCACCGAGATCGCCGTGCAGTTCAAAGCGGTGCCGCACATGATGTTCACACAGGCCTCCGGGCAACAAATCATGCCAAACCGGCTGTCGCTTTGTCTGCAGCCGGACGAGGGCATCCACCTGCGCTTCGAAATGAAGGTGCCCAGCACTCAGGCCGAGACGCGATCGACCAACATGGAGTTTCACTACGCCAGCGTTTTCGGCCCGGATGCAATCCCGGATGCGTACGAGCGTCTGCTTCTCGACGCGCTCAACGGCGACGCTTCGCTCTTCGCCCGGGCTGACACGATTGAACTCGCCTGGGGATTGATCGATCCGATCCTCGAAGGCTGGGCGCTTCCCGGCGCCCCACCGCTCGCCATGTATCCTCCCGGCTCGTGGGGGCCGGAAGAGGCTGACGCCTTCATGCTCGACGCGGGCCGGGCGTGGGAGCTCGGCTGCGCCAGGCACGATGTATGACCGACGAGCAGGCTCCGCCCCTGCCCCCGGCTGATGGAATCGTCGTCTACGGGACGGAATGGTGCCCCGACTGCAGCCGGGCGCGTCGCCTGCTTGAACGGAACAACGTAGCCTATTCGTGGGTCGATGTCGACAGGGAGAGGCAGGCTGACGCTTTCGTCCGCAGCGTGAACCAGGGCAAGCGTAGCGTCCCCACGATCGTTTTCCCGGATGGGTCGATCCTGGTCGAGCCAACGAATCAATATCTCACCGAGAAGCTCGGCCTCTCGGGCTAGCCGGTCCGCCACGAGCCTCTCGGCCGCTGACCGAGTTCACCCCGCTTCAATGTCTGGCGCGGCCTCAGCCCTCAACCTCCGGTTGAGGGCGCCACGCAGATCACCACGCCGGTCTTCACCCTTCCCCCTGCTATAATCCTCGGGATGCATCACGGAGTCCTTCCATGCCCCTGAACGACTTGCGCGAATACATCGAGTTGCTCGAAACGCGCGGCCAACTCGCCCGGATTGCGGCCCCGGTCTCGCGCGATCTGGAGATCACCGAGATCACCGACAGAGTGTCCAAGGGAACGGCCGAGTCGAACAAGGCATTGCTCTTCGAACACGTTGACGACTTCAGTGTGCCGGTGGCGATCAACCTTTTCGGCTCGAGGTCTCGCATGTCCTGGGCGCTGGGTGTCGATGACCTCGAAGCGCTCCACGAACAGCTTGCCTCCCTGCTTGACCTCAGACTCCCGCAAGGCCTGGGTGGAGTGATCGACCGCGGCCAGGATCTTCTGGGTGTACTCCGCTCGATCGGCCTGCGTCCGGCGCGGGTCAAGAACGGCCCGGTGCAAGAGGTGATCGAGCAAGAGAACGCCTCACTTGATTCCCTGCCGATCCTCAAGTGCTGGCCCTATGATGGTGGACGCTTCATCACTTTGCCTCAGGTGATCACGCGTGATCCGGCGACGGGCATACGCAACGTGGGGATGTACCGCCTGCAAGTCCTCGACGACCGCAGGCTGCTGATGCATTGGCAACGCCACAAGGGGGGCGCCGAACACGAACGCGTGGCGCGCGAGGTAAGCAAACCGACCATTCCGGCGGCCATCGTGCTCGGCGGTGATCCAGCCAGTATGTGGTGCGCCTCGGGGCCGCTCCCACCCAACATCGACGAATACCTGCTGGCCGGCTGGCTGCGCGGCCGCCCGGTTGAATTCGTCGAATGCGTCAGCCAGCCTCTTGAAGTCCCGGCCCAAGCCGAAATCGTGCTCGAAGGCTACGTCGATCCGAATGAGCACCTTCCCGAAGGCCCGTTCGGAGACCACACGGGCTACTACACACCGGTTGAACCCTTCCCCGTGTTTCATCTCACGGCCATCACCCGACGGACCACTCCCATCTATCCAACGACGGTCGTCGGCGTTCCGCCGATGGAGGACGTGTGGATGGGGAAGGCGACTGAGCGCCTGTTCATGCCACTGATTCGACTCTTCCTGCCCGAAGTGGTCGATGTTTGTATGCCGGCCGAGGGGATCTTCCACAATCTGGTTCTCGTCTCCGTCCGCAAGCGCTTTCCCGGCCACGCGCGCAAGGTGGTCCACGGATTGTGGGGGTTGGGCCTGTTGATGTTGGCCAAGTGCATCGTGGTGTTCGACGATTGGGTCGACATCCAGGATCCGGGACAGGCGGCCTGGCAGGCTCTGGGCAACGTCGATTGGGCGAGGGATGTGGTGATCACCCAGGGTCCTACGGATCATCTGGACCACGCCTCATACCAGCACAGCTACGGCGGAAAGATCGGGATCGACGCCACGGCGAAGCTCCCCGAGGAGGGTTATGGCCGGGGCTGGCCGAAGCGGATTGAGATGGACCCGCAGGTCAAAGCCAGGATCGACACAATCTGGGACCAGCTTGGCCTCTGAGGCGTGAGTCAACAGGCTCCCGGAGCCTTGGAGGCTCCGGGAGCCCATAGAGCGCCCAAAGTTGCTCCGCTCGGCCTAATCCTCGCCGGACTGCGATCCCCGGAGTGAGCGGGTCCAGCGCTCGACCTCCCTGGCAGCGATGTCGCGGCCGCCAAGGCCGAAAGCAAGTGCCACGGCCACGGCGATCGCGCCCAAGAGCAGGCCGAAGGCCAGATTCACGATCTCATCGGCGATCCCCATCTGGCGCAGCGCCAGCGCCGCGGCGAAGACGATGATCGCGCCCCGCGCGGTCGGCGCCAGTACACGTGATTGCGGGCCTCCCGCGTCTTTGATGACAGAATAGGCGAGGCTGGCAAGATACAGCCCGAGACCAAAGATCACCAGACCGACGAGCACCTGTGCCGCGGCCACAAGGAACCCGGAGACCAACGTAGCCAGCATGGTGAAGCCCAACAGATTGGCCGCCATGATCACCGCAAACAACATGATGCCCACACTCGTCAGGTAGCCCACGATCTCTGAGGCAGTCCGATTTCCCTCGCCCGCCTTGACTTCTAGCCCGACCCAGCTCAGCACCTTGTTGAAACCCACTCCTGTCAGCACGCCGGTGACGAAGCTGCCCAACATCCTGGCGATGAAGTAGGCCACACCCAGGAGCAGGATCGCACCGAAGATCGCTGGAAGAGCGTTCAACAGAATCGTGAGCATCTGAGAGGCCGGGTCCGATATTGCAGCGATCTCGAGCGCGTTGACCGCGGTGATGGCAACCGGGATCCAGGCCAGCACATAGACGATGGTCCCGAGGACGCGCGAGAGCATCTGCCCACCCAGGGCGGTCGACACGCCCGACTGCTCGCCAAGCCTGTCGAGACCGGCGTTCGCCGCCAGGTTGGTCACAATCTGCCGAAGCAGCCTGGCAACGACCCAGCCGACCAGGAGGATCAAGCCGGCGGCCAACAGATTGGGCATGTATCTCAAGATCTCATCGACCATCGCCTGGGCAGGTTCAAGCAGACCCTGCAGCCCGAGGACGCCAAAGATCGCCGGGACAAACAGAAGAAAGACGAGCCAGTAGGCGACGTTGCCCAGCGTATCCCCGATCGATGCACCAGCAGGAGCCTCAACATCCGCCTGGCTGGCCAGCCGTTCGTCGAGTTTGGCCGCCCGCGCGACTCGGACCACGATGAACTTGAGGGCAGTGCCGATGACCCAGGCGACGAGCAGCAAGGCCGCCGCACCGAGGGCCTGAGGCACGAAGGCCAGGACCTGGTTGAGGAGCCCATTGATCGGGCCGGCGACAAGCGTGAGATTGAGCGCCTGAAGGAAGGCGACCAGCACAAACAACATGATCAGATAGAAGACTGCCCTCGAGACCCAGCGTTCGATATCGAGACGGCCCTTATCTGCATCTTGCTCTCCCCGGATGATCGCGGCGATCCTGTCATCCAGGGTTGTTCGCCTGAGAACACCGCGGGTGATGGCGGCGCCGATCAAGGCGATGAGCCATCCACCGATCAGAATCCCCAGCGCTGCCAAGACATTCGGCAAGTACGTGGTAAGCGTTTGAATGAGTTGTTGAAGAACACCTTCCATGGTTTACTCCTTCCTTTGAGGGTGAACTGGCGACACTAAAGCGGACCCGGGCGAGGAGTTCGCTCAGTCTGATGCACAGCATCAGCTCGAGTCATTCTGTGGACAATCTCAATCATACCGTATACGAAGCAACGAGTCCAGCCGCGCACACATGCGCGCCTCATCGTTGATCCAGACTCTGATACAACACGCGCAAATCGACATGCACGTATCATTCAATTCTGGATCTCCATTTCGGGATGTCCCGCGTGTTCTTCTGAGACATGCGGCCGAAAGCAGCCTGGGCTGCCCATCCGCGACTCCAGAAACGACCAATGCCACGTGGCGGCTCAGAAGGCCGATTGACTCGTGATAGAATGAACGCTGCTCCCGGCACGCAGCCGGGAGCGATTTTCGCCGGGTCCGCCAAGGGAAAGATGGGTCTTCTCCGCCGTGTACGAGCCTTCCTCGATCTGATCAAGTTCGAGCACACCCTATTCGCGCTTCCGTTCGCCTACCTGGGTATGCTCCTCGCCGCCGAGGGCTGGCCGAGTTGGGGGCAGTTCATCTGGATCACGGTGGCTATGGCCGCAGCCCGGACGCTGGCGATGAGTGCCAATCGGCTGGTCGATCGTCAACTGGACGCGCGGAACCCGCGCACTGCCGGGCGCCCACTGAACACCGGGGCGATCACCTCCGGCACAGTGTGGGCTGGCGGTGCTATTTCAGCGATCGTCCTGGGCCTGGCCGCTTTCGCGCTGGGGCCCCTGCCTTTTCGTCTGCTGCCCGGCGCGCTCGTCATGCTGATCGGCTACCCCTTCACGAAGCGCTTCACGCTGGCATCGCATTTCTTCCTGGGCGCCACGGACGCGCTGGCGCCGCTGGGGGCGTGGGCGGCAATTCGAGGGTCGCTGTTCAACGGCCCCGATCTTCCGGTCTGGATGTTGTTCGTCATCGTTACCCTTTGGATCGCCGGCTTCGACATGATCTATGCCTGTCAAGACGTCGAGTTCGATCAGCGCGAAGGACTGTATGCCATCCCGGCACGGTACGGGATCGCGGCCGCCCTGCGTCTGTCGGCGGTGTGCCACGCGCTGACGACCGCCCTATTGATCGGCCTTGGCGCACTTGTTGGACTTGGCTTGATCTACTACTTGGGTGTGGCCATCGCTGCCATCTTGCTCGCATATGAGCATGCCATCGTCCGCCCTCGGGATCTCTCCCGGCTGAACCTGGCGTTCTTCAACGTCAACGGCGTGATCAGCGTGACACTCTTCGCGGCGACACTCGTTGCCCTACTCAAACCGTAAGTGCCACTGGAGGAATCCTTTGATGAGACGTTTCTGGATCATTGCGGCGCTGCTTGCCCTCGTTCTAACTTCGTGCGGCGGCGCTCCAGCCGAGCTAGTCACGCTCAAGATCGGCGTGCTTCCCATCCTGGATGCATTGCCCATGTACGTCGCTGATTCGCAGGGTTACTTCGCCGAACAAAGTGTGGCCGTCGAGTTTGTGCCGGTGGCTTCAGCGGCCGAGCGCGATGTGCTCATGCAGGCAGGTCAGATCGACGGCATGATCAACGACCTGGTCTCGACGATGCTGTACAACAAGGACGAGACCCAGATCGTCGTGGTGTCGTTCGCCCGCACGGCCACAGCGGACTTCCCCCAATACCGCGTGCTGGCTGCCAAGGATAGTGGGATCGGGAGTGTGGCGGATCTATCGGGTGTTCCGATCGGCGTATCGGAGGGGACGGTGATCGAATACACCACCGACCGCCTGCTCGAGGCGGAGGGGCTTAGCTCGGATGAGATCGTCATGCTGGCCGTTCCGAAGATCCCCGACCGCTTGGCACTGCTCGACAGCGGCGAGTTGCAGGCGGCCAACCTGCCGGATCCGCTGTCGTCCTTGGCGATCCAGAGTGGGGCGAAGGTGATCATCGATGACACATCCCATCCCGAGATCGGCAACAGTCTGATCTCCTTCAGCAAACGGGTCGTCGACGAACACCCCCAGGCGATCAAGTCCTTCATGACCGCCGTGGAGCAAGCCGCCTCGGACATCAACGCTGACAAAACGCGCTGGAGCGATCTGCTTACCGAAAAACAGCTCGTCCCGGCGCCGGTCGTCGGCACCTATGTGATCCCGTCATTCCCAACGGGGAGCGTGCCCTCCGAGGCGCAGTTCGCCGATGTATTGGCGTGGACTCAAGAGAAGGGCCTGGTGACCGGATCCGTCTCATACACGGACTCTGTGGACGCATCTTTCTTGCCCTAGGCCAGGCATGAGTGACAGGCGTTGGCTGTGATCACCCTGCAGAACATTCGGTTCGCTTATTCAGACGGAGCCAACGTCTTTGAGGACTTCAGCTGGCGAGTCGGAGCCGGCGAGGCATGGGCCGTGCTTGGCCCTTCCGGCTGCGGAAAGACGACCTTGCTTTACTTGCTGGCCGGGCTGAGGCTTCCCACCTCCGGAGAGATCAGGATCGGGAGGGAACCGCTGGTGAAGCCGCGCCCGCGGACGGGACTGATCCTGCAGGACTACGGTCTCCTACCCTGGGCCACTGTGCGCGAGAATGTCGGGCTGGGGCTGCGCGTTCGCCGCTTCTACGGCCCAGACGGCGTGCACGCCCCGTCCGATGAGCGCATCCCACAGCCGGGTGACCGCGTGAAGCCCTGGCTCGAGCGCCTGGGGCTGACAGCGATTGCCGAGAGCTACCCCGGCCAGATCTCGGGCGGGCAGAGGCAGCGGACGGCCATCGCCCGTACTCTTGCACTCAATCCCGATCTTCTGCTTATGGACGAGCCATTTGCCTCGCTCGACGCGCCGACGCGAGAAGGGCTGCAAGCACTGACGATCGAACTCCGGACCGAACGACGGCTGACGACAGTTGTTGTCACGCATGCCATTGAGGAAGCGGCGCTGCTCGGCCAGCGAATCCTGCTCCTCGGCCCGATACCAAACCGGACCGCAGAGAAGTTTGAGAATCCAGGTGCGACCGGTACAGATTATCGCGGCTCGCCGGAGTATCTCTCAATGTGCAACCGATTGCGTCAGGCGATGGAGGCGGGCGGGTGAAGCGCGGACAGGTGCTGGTCGCTGCACTTGCCATCGGAATCGTATGGGAAGGATTGGCATTGATTGTGCACAGGGCCATCCTGCCCCCACCTACAATTGTCGTTCAGAGTTTCATCACCGAGCTCCCCCGCGATCTCGGCGAGCATTTCCTCGCCAGCTTGTGGCGGGTGATTGCCTCGATCGCCCTCTCGGTGGCTCTGGCGGTCCCGGCTGGACTGGTGCTGGGACAATCGCAGCGGCTCAACCGGATCTTCTCGCCGGCTGTCTACCTCCTTTTTCCGATTCCAAAAGTGGTGTTGGTTCCCATCGTCTTGCTATTCTTCGGGATCGGCGATCTGCCGAAGATCGTCATCATCTTCATGATCTTGTTCTTCCAGATCCTCGTCCTGGTCCGAGATCAGGCCGCCAGCCTGAGGCCCGAACTGTTGCACTCTGTCCGCAGTCTTGGCGCCGGCCGCCGGGCGTTATTCCGCTTCGTCTACCTGCCGGCGAGCCTGCCGGCGATTCTGACCGCCATCCGTCAGTCGGTCGGCACAGCGGTCGCCGTCCTGTACATCGCCGAGCTTTTCGCCACACAACGCGGTTTGGGTTACTACATCTATTTCACCGGTAGCACATTGTTCGATTACCCAAAGATGTACGCCGGGGTGCTGGCCATGAGCCTGCTCGGCCTGGGACTGTATTTCGCCGTCGACTGGTTGCACCACCGTCTGTGCGCGTGGCAGTTCGTCCGATGACAGTCTTCCTCTACTCGGCGCCAACGCCGGCAGGTCGCGTGTGAGCCATCTGACCGGCCAGGCGAGATCCACCTACGTCCGGCGCATGTTCGCCCGGATCGCAGGTCGATACGATCTGCTCAATCGGCTGATGACGTTAGGGCAGGACGTGCGCTGGCGTCGCGAGGCGGTCCGTCATCTCCGCCCTACGAACAGAGGACGCGTTCTGGACATCGGGGCCGGCACCGGTGATCTGGCGTTCGAGGTCCTGCGCCAGTTCCCTGGAGTGTCTGCCGTGGCGGCAGATTTCACGACCGAGATGATCGATGTCGGACGACGTCGGACACAGGGGCACGATGTCGAGTGGGTCGTGGCCGACGCCCTTCGGTTACCGTTCGCCGATGCGTGCTTTGCCGGGGTCATCTCCGGGTTTCTCCTGCGCAACCTGGGAGACATCGGCGGATCGTTGTCGGAGCAGAACCGGGTCCTCCAGTCTGGAAGTTGGTTGGTCAGTCTGGACACAACACCACCGCCCGCAGATATGCTCAGTCCGTTTGTTCGGTTTCACCTACACACGATCATTCCGTTCCTCGGCCGGGCCTTCGCCGGCGAGGCTGAGGCCTACCGCTACCTGCCGGATTCGACCGAGCACTTCGCCGACGCCGAGTCCCTGGCTGACACCATGGAGTCCGTGGGAATGACGGACGTCGGCTTCGTCCGCCGGATGTTGAAGACGGTGGCGATTCACTGGGCAAGAAAGGACGAGACTGGATGACGGATGGCAAACGTGGCTGACAGGATCATTGTCTCCATCACCGGCGCCTCGGGCGCCATATACGGCATCAGAACGCTCGAGATGCTGCGTGAGTTGAAGATCGACACTCATCTCATCCTCACAGCCGCAGCCAAAGTGACGATCGCGCAGGAGACGGACTACAAAGTCAGCGACGTCGTGGCGCTGGCCAGCATCAGCCACGATCCGCGCGACATCGGAGCCAGCATTGCCTCGGGCTCTTTCCCCACCCGCGGCATGATCATCATCCCTTGCTCCATCAAGACCCTTTCGTCCGTGGCCAACAGCTTTGCCGACGATCTGACGGTCCGCGCCGCCGATGTGTGTCTGAAGGAGGGTCGCCCGGTCGTTCTGGTCGTCCGCGAGACGCCCCTGCATCCCGGTCACATCCGGCTGATGGAGCTGGCTTCGCGCGCCGGCGCCGTCATCTTCCCCCCCGTTCCGTCGTTCTACGGCCGACCACAGACCCTCGACGATGTCATCCGAGCCACAGTCGGGCGCGCCCTGGCTCGTCTGGGCATCGAGAATTCCGAATTCCCGCGCTGGGAAGGGCTGGGCTAGGATACCCAGCGGGGGTGCAGCAGATGCACCCCCGTTGGCAAGGCTGCATTGCGTCTCAGCAGACGACAGAAGACCGACGACGGGCGACGGGCTCCGCTCAGCGAACGAGCCTTCGATTTGGGGCTTCAGACTAGTGTCGCTTGTCACGTGTCACAGGCAATGAAACGTGATGCGTGAAACGTGACACGTGAAACGTAGTGCGCAAAACGCAATGAGTGAAGTTTGGAGCTTGTGTCCTGTGTCTTGCGTCTGTGACTGTGAAACGTGACTCGTAAGACGTCATGCGTAAGGCGTAATGAGTGAAGCTTGGAGCTTGTGGCTTGAGGCCTGGGTCTTGTGTCCTGTGTATTGAGTCTTGCGTCCTGTATCTTGAAGCTTGAAGCTTGTGTCTGATCTTTCCCCTATCCTTGCACTGCTTGCCGAGACCCAGGCCTTGACATTGGCCACCCACGACCCCGACGGCATGCCGCGGGCGACGCCGGTGTTCTTCGCCTTCGACGATCAAGCCACCCTGATCTTCCTGTCAGAGCGCGATGCTCAGCATTGCCGCAACCTTGAGCGCGAGCCCTTCGTTGCCGCTGCCCTGTACCCGGAGGTGAGCGACTGGCGCGAGCTGCGCGGGCTGCAGATCAAGGGCGTCGCACGCATCGTCTCCACTCCCGATCGGAAGGCCGCCCTGGCTATCTACGCCGCCCGTTTTCCGTTCGTCGACTCGCTGGCGGATATCATCGACCGGAGCGAGATCTACGATCTCCGTCCGCACTGGGTGCGATTGATCGACAACCGACGCGGATTCGGCTTCAAGCGCGAGTGGACCCTGGGCTGAAAACCCCGAGTCGCTGCGCGTCATTTCGGTCCCGAGAGCTGTAATACACTGTGGGAATGGATCCTCCTTCCGACCGCGACCTGGCGGTCCGGGCACGACGTGGTGATGCTGCGGCGTATGGTGAGCTGGTGGAGAGGTATCAGACGTCTGTATTCAACGTCTGCTATCGGATGATGGGCAACCGCCAGGAGGCCGAAGATATGAGCCAGGAGAGCTTTCTTCGGGGATATGACCGCCTGGCGACATTCGATCCTGCTCGACCGTTCGGTCCCTGGATCCGGCGTGTGGCCGCCAACTACTGCTTGAACCGGCTCGCCGTTCGTAGACCGGTCACGCTGCCTCTTGAGGATGAGCATGAGATCAGCCGGGGAGCTCCCCGCCGACAGGTCGAACAGGCTGCAGAGGCCGCCGATCGGAGCCAAGAGATACGGGAGGCCCTCATGCGTCTTACTCCGCAGTACCGCGCGGTGATCGAACTGCGCCACTTTCAGGAGCTGAGCTACAATGAGATCGCTCAGGTCCTGGGGATCAGCCTGCCCCAGGTGAAGAGCCACTTGTTTCGGGCTCGAAGACTGCTCGGAGAGATTCTCCAAGAACATGAGTGAACGAGGACACTTAAGCGACGAGACGTTGAACGAATACCTGGATGGCATCCTGTCCTCGCAGGAGATGGCACGGGCCGATGATCACCTCAGCGGCTGCGAGACTTGCGCCAGAAGGCTCAGCCAGAGCGCCGAGCTGTTCGCCGCGCTCGACGGCTTGCCCGAGATCCCTCTCCAGAAGAACCTCGCTCCACGCATCGTCGAGACTCTCCGATCCAGGGCGGCCGCCGGACAGCGGCACAGCCGGAAACTGACCTGGCGCTTGGGTCTCGCTCTCGCAGCAGAGGCGGCGGGATCCGTGGCGCTGCTCACCTTCTTCCTTCCGCAGGCGCTATCCGGGTTGGCGCCGGCGGCTCTGCCGGGCTTAACGAATTCGATTGCGTCAGTGTTGGAAGAGGCCGCCGTCTTCTACTCAGCGTTGGTCGCCACACCGGATCCTCTAGGACTGGAAGCTCTCGTATCGAGTGTCAGCGGACCCAGCATCCCGTGGGCCTCGGTTTCCTCTCTGATCACCCTGCTCGCCGCCGCCACCCTTGTCTGGCTTCTGGGCAACGGGATCCTGCTGCGAAGAGGACCACTTTCGGAAAACCGGAGGAATCGATGAACCCCCTCAACCTGATCCTTGGCACGCTGGGGGTGGCCCTTAGCCTGGTGGCCTTCTTCGCCGTAGTCGGGGCGCTCTTCCCCAACCGGCTGGCCCGGGCTGAGGCGGTCATCGAAGTAATGCCCGGCCGCGCATTCACAGTCGGCGTGGTCAATCTGGTGTTCTTCGGCGCGGTCATGCTCGTCCTCTTCTCACTCGCCGAGCGATTCGGGGGTGGAGGGCTGCGCGCCCTGGGTGGCATCTTCCTGGCAGCGCTGTCCGTCGGAGTGAGCTTCGGCCTTGCGGCGATCGTTCAAGTCCTCGGCGTGCGCATCAGAGACCAGGCCGTCGGGCTGGCCCGCACCGCCTGGGGGACCATCCTGCTGGCGCTGGCCTGCGCGTTGCCTTTCATCGGCTGGTTCGGGCTGCTCCCCTATGCAGCCTCCCTAGGGCTGGGTGGGTTCATCTTGAGCTTCTTCTCCAGGCCGGCCCCCGAATAAGTCAACACCGATCTGGTCTCGGCCCTTCCCCGCCGGGCTCTCGCGCAAGCTCTCCACTCTCGAAGCCTCCTCCCATTCATCTTGCGACTCGAGTTCGCCGCGCGACTTTCGCCACCTCCTGTCTGTATACCTGCTAACCAGACGACAACAACCGCAAAGCGGGTGAAGCCGCTGATTCAGACCAGGATCGACGACGGGCTTCTCCAGGAGGCGGAACTGATGTCAGACGTCATGGCCATTTTCGGGATCCTGCTGTTGCTGGGGATAACCTATCCCGGCATGCTGACTACGTGGCGCATGATCTTTCCCTCCGTGGTCGAACGTTCGTGTGCGCGTCTGTCTGGATCGCCGTGGAAATGCTTCGGCTCCGGGATGGTCGTTTCCTTCGGGTTCGCCATCCCGGCACTGGTCCTGATCGCCCTGCCGTTCGGGCCGGCCAAGTTGATCGGGTGGGCGATCGTCGCCGGCGGACTCATGCTCGCCAGTCTGGGGGCATCCGGTCTTGCCAGCCTGATCGGAGAGCGCCTGGGGCAGATTTCCGGCCCCAGCCGGGCGGAGGCCTCGGTCTTCATTCGGGGAGCAGTGGCGCTTGAGCTGGCTGCTGCATTCCCCATCATCGGCTGGTTTGTGTTCCTCCCCCTCTCGACGGTGACGGCCGCTGGGGCCGCCGGCTTCGCCGTGCTCAACTGGATGCCGCGGCGGGTCGAGGCAGATCCGTCCGCTGCGCGCATGCGGACTGACACAGCCACGGTCATCACAAGCTAGGCGGCGTCTGACATGGCCCGCGGTCTGAACCGGCGAGAGTTCATCCGGTTGGCGGGGCTGCTCGCGGCCGGGAGCGGCGTCGCCGGCTGCGCCTCGGTCTACAATCGCCTGGCGCCGGACATCATCGCATCGGCGTCGTGGCCGGGCTCGAATCCGGCGGCCTTCGCGCAGCTAAATCGCGTGACATTCGGTCCAAACACCCAGGAGAGGGGTCGAGTCGAAGAAATCGGGATCCAGGCCTGGATCGAGGAGCAGCTCGCCCCAGAAGGCATGGATGACATCGGCGCCGAGCTCAGGCTCCGCCGATTCTCGACCCTGGACATGAGCGCCGCAGATCTGGCCGCGGTCAGCGACAAGCTGTTCGACAGCGTCGATCGATTCACTATTCCAGACCAACTCCGCAAGGCCACTTTGATCCGTCAGGTTTACAGCCGCCGCCAGCTTCTCGAGTTGATGGTCGAGTTCTGGACCGATCACTTCAACATCAGCGTCGAGAAGGGAGACTGCTTCTTCCTCAAGACGGTCGACGACCGCCAGGTGATACGCAAACACGCCATGGGCAACTTTCGCGAACTCCTCATGGCCTCCGCTCACTCACCGGCGATGCTGGTTTATCTCGACAATCAATCCAACAAGAAGGGGGCACCCAACGAAAACTATGCTCGTGAGTTGATGGAGCTTCACACCCTCGGCGTGAATGGTGGATATTCCCAGGCGGACGTCATGGAGCTCGCCCGTTGCCTGACCGGATGGACAGTCAAGCAGCATTTCTGGCGCGGCGACTTCAACTTCGACGCCGACATGCACGATCGCGGCCCAAAAGAAGTCCTCGGCCTGCATATCGAGCCCGCCGGTGAGGCGGAAGCCGAGTTGATCCTGGATGCCCTTGCATCACATCCAAGCACGGCGCGCTTAATCGCCCGAAAGCTCATCCAGCGGTTCATCAACGAGAATCCGCCACTCGATCTGGTGGAGGCCATTGCCGGGATTTTCTTGCAGACCGGGGGGGACATCCGATCGACAGTGGGCGCGCTGTTGCTCGACGGGTGGAAAGACGTGCAACCCAAGTTCAAGCGTCCGACGAACTTCGTTGTTTCCGCCCTCAGGATCCTCAATGCACACACCGACGGCGGTGAGGCCATCCAGGAGTATCTCAAGCGCATGGGCCAGCCCTATTTCGGATGGCCGACGCCGGATGGCTATCCCGATAGAAGCAACGCTTGGAGCAGCAATTTGATGCCACGCTGGCAGTTTGCTTTCGATATCGGCCATGGAGGATTGCCCGGGACGGAGGTCTACATGGGCGACCTGCTGGATCCGGCCGACGCGGACGATCCAGACACATTGATCGACCAGTTGAGCATCCTTCTGCTCGGCGCGCCGTTGCCGGTGGAAACCCGGAGCGGCCTCCTTGAAACCAGCGGCGCTTTGGGGCCCATCGATCCGGCGGAGATGCCGCAATGGGTCCTGGCGTCGATTCTGGCCTCGCCGGCATTTCAGTGGCGGTGAAGGTTGACGCGACATATCCTCCCCGCCAGACGGAATCTTGGCCTCACCCCCCTCCCCCCCTCCCCCGGCAAGATGCCAGAAACTCCATTGCTTGCACCAATGCCGGGGGAGGGGGATCGAGGGGGTGGGGGCGCAGGGAAACTTGGTCCAGCCAGCCAAAGGAGGCGCAACCGTCATGTCACTGACCATCACTCGCCGTTCGTTCCTCCGATCGGGAACACTCCTCACCGCCGCCAGCCTGCTCCCGCGTTGGACGCCGCGGCTGGCCTTCTCCCCACCGGAGCGCGGACCCTCGGGAGACGTACTGATCGCCGTCTTCATGCGCGGCGCGGCGGACGCCCTCAACATGCTCATCCCGCACGGCGACGATGGGTACTACACCCTGCGGCCAACCCTCGGCATCCCGCGACCCGATGATCGTCACGCGCCAGCATCCGAGCGCACGATCGATCTAGATGGCTTCTTCGGGTTGCATCCCAGCCTGAGCCCTTTGCTTCCAGCGTGGCAAGCCGGATACCTGGCATTCATCCATGCCTGCGGAGCACCCGACGAGTCGCGTTCCCACTTCAAAGCCATGGAACTCATGGAACGCGGAGTCGGCGACGAACGCGGCCCGGCGTCGGGATGGATCGGACGCCATCTGGCTACCCTGGGCAACGGAAGTCTGTCCCCACTTCGGGCAGTCGGCCTCGGAGAGATCCCTCAGCGCAGTCTTTCCGGCGGGGTTCCCGTGACCGCTTTGCGTTCCATCGCCGATTTCCACCTCGCCGGTGATCCTCAAGCGTTGGCCCGGATGCAAAGCGCCCTCAATGCTCTCTACGCCGGCAGCGATCCGCTGAGTCGGGCGGGACAAGAAACCATCGACATCCTGAACACGCTGCAAGGGATGGACCCTCTGGCCCATCGCCCCTCGACCGATCTTGCTTACCCTGAATCAGAATTCGGCATGGGCCTGAGGCAGATCGCCGCGCTGGTCAAAGCCGAGGTAGGACTGGAAGTCGCCGCCATCGATGTCGGCGGCTGGGATACTCACTTCGCCCAGGGAGCCAGCCAAGGTCAGATGGCGGAGCTGATGTGGGACCTGGCTTCCGGGCTTGCCGCCTTCCACTCGGATCTGCGCGATCTTGCGCATCGCCATACGGTCGTCGTGATGTCGGAGTTTGGCCGGCGCGCATCCGAGAACAGCAGCCTCGGGACCGATCACGGCCACGGAAGTGTCATGTTTCTGCTCGGTGGAAATGTGAACGGAGGACGCGTCCACGGCGACTGGCCGGGGTTGGCCGACGGACAGCTCGTCGGACCGGGCGATCTTGCAGTCACCACGGATTACCGGGATGTCCTGGGGGAGGTATGCTTGAGGCGGCTCGGCAATGCCGCCCTGCCCGAAATCTTCCTGGGTTTCAGCGTCACGTTGAGAAACCTGGTGAGATGACCTCCGGCTCTTCGCTCTTCGATCGCGCGCGGATCCACTCTATCGCGGAGGCCGAGTCCTCCGCCCTGAGGCCCAGTCGGTCTCGAGAGAAGGACGTCGTCACGCCATATGGATGAGGC
>CAZGRL010000019.1:0-28470 GCA_964528155.1 uncultured Anaerolineaceae bacterium | reverse complement strand
GCGCCTCTCCTGACCGCGACATCCGCGGTAAGATTCCTCTGGGCACCGAAACCCAAAACGCCCCAACAGAGTTCAGTTAAGAACAGCGAAGGTCGTCCGGACGCTCTTCGCCAACCCTGCAGGAGACGGGGCAGCGTGTCGGCGCGCTTGTCCATCGTCACGGAGCGCTTGAAAGTGTCGCAGAAACGTATGCTTACCGGTGGGAGACGGCTCTGAATCCATCCGAGTTACGCAAGGCTGCCGAACGCGGGGAGCCGTCGTACGTCTGGCGTGCCGGGCAGGATCGACGGCTGCGATTGATCAAGGCCGCGGCCGGGGATCGCATCACCGGGCGTGTCCTGGACAACGGGTGTGGGGTCGGGCAGTATCTGACTCACATGGCGGCCGATGCGGCTTCCGCCTACGGGCTTGAGTTCGACTTCGCCCGAGCGATCGCAGCTCGGGACAGGCTAGCTCAAGAGATCTCCAGATGGACTCAGGCCGGATCGGACGTAGCGCCACACCACAAACACGGCGGGGTGGTCTGTGGAGCGGGAGAACATCTCCCCTTCCCGGATGGAGCGTTCGATCTCGTCTTGTCGCATGAAGTACTGGAACATGTGCACGATGATCGACGCGCCTTGGAAGAAATGTGTCGGGTTCTCCAGCCGCCTGATCCGGATGGGGGCACCGCTGGCGGCCGGATTGTCCTCTTCGTCCCAAACCGGGGCTATCCGTTCGAAACCCACGGTGTTTACTGGAGGGGGGAGTATCGATTCGGCAACATCCCTCTGGTCAACTATCTACCCGGTCGTTGGCGGGATCATCTTGCCCCACACGTTCGAGCCTACCGCAATGCCGACCTCTCAGGATTGTTCAAGGGATTGCCGGTCAGGATTGTCGAACGGGGGATCATCTTTGGCGCCTATGACAACATCATCGCCCGCGTTCCCGCACTCGGCAAGTTACTTCGAACGATACTGCAGTCACTGGAGAACACGCCCCTGAGGATCTTCGGTCTCTCCCACTTCCTCGTCGCGGAGAGAACCCTCTCGAGCACAACAATCGATCGTAGCGACGCCTGAAGACGCAGAAAGGATCAATTCATGGAGAGCACATCTCACCAGGAAGCCGCATCGTACCCGGCATTGGACACGCCCGAAAGAATCCTGCTAGGCCCTGGACCAAGTATGGTTCATCCGCGTGTCTTGCAAGCCATGTCGCGGCCGCTTGTCGGACATCTCGATCCGACCTTTATCCAGGTGATGGATCGGATCCAGAGTCTCTTGCGATACACATTTCAGACTGACAACCCCCTCACGATCCCTGTATCCGGCACGGGAAGCGCCGCCATGGAGACAGCCGTCGCCAACATGGTCGAACCGGGGGATACGGTGCTTGTCTGCATCAACGGCTATTTCGGTTTACGCCTGGCCGAGATGGCTCGCCGCTACAGGGCAGAAGTGCACACGATCACCCGGCCATGGGGCGAGGTGTTCACTTCGGAAGAGGTTGAGCAAGCCATGCAAGCTCACTCACCCAAGGTTGTGGCGATCGTCCAGGCGGAGACCTCGACCGGTGCTGAACAACCTCTGGATGAGATTGCTCGGATTGTACACGCCGGGGGCGCGGTCCTGATCGTGGACGCAGTGACCTCGCTTGGGGGGATCCCGGTCCGGGTCGATGATGTCGGCATCGATATATGTTACAGCGGCACACAGAAGTGTCTCGGTTGCCCTCCGGGATTGGGGCCAATCACCGTCGGGCCGCGCGCCGAGGAAGTTCTGCGCACTCGCGGTCACCCTGTCGCCAACTGGTATCTCGATTTGACGATAGTCCAGAAATACTGGGGGAAAGAGCGCACCTACCATCACACCGCGCCGATCTCGAACAACTTCGGGCTTTATGAAGGTCTGCGCATCGTGGCCGAAGAAGGCCTCGAGGCCCGTTGGGCCCGTCATCGAGCCAATGCGGAGCGGCTGTGGTCCGGTTTGGAGGCGCTCGACCTCACCCTGCACGTCCCACCCAGCCACAGATTGACCACATTGACGACCGTTCGCGTCCCCGACGGCGTCGACGAGGCGGACGTCCGCAAGTCGCTGCTGGAGGACTACAACATCGAAATCGCCGGTGGATTGGGTGAGCTTAAGGGGAAGGTCTGGCGGATCGGACTAATGGGATACTCATCGACACCGGAGAACGTGGACTTGCTTCTCAACGCGCTGGAGCAGATCCTCCACGGATCCTGACAGTATCTCCGACTCTCGTCGATAGACGGCAAGGAGCGGCTAGCTGCCGGCCTTGAGGTCGCCGACTTCAAGGACATCGATCGGCACGCCGTCCAACTCACGTGGGATGAGTTGATCCGGGGCCAACTCGGTGTCCGGGATCTTCCTGTTCACCATGACGACCAGAGCCACTTCTCCCGTCGGCTCGCCTCGACGCATGCGTAGACCTACCCCGACGCCGACCACATTGGGAAGACTCAGCAGGAAGGCTCCGTGTGCCTGCTTGGCCGCCTGAGCCTTGGCCGTGATCTCTTGCGCCTCGCCGCCGGAAGGTTCCGCCTCGCTCATAAATCCACCTCAAGGCAGTCCAGGACTTCCTGGATCGGATTGAAGATCGTGGCCTGTTCGGAACCGGCGAAGAGCAATCCGACGGCGCGCAGGCCGGCAGACTCGACGAGAAGTGAGCCCGAATCTCCGGGCTGCGACATCGGCCCCGAGACGAGTTGGCCTTCGTAGGCTGCCGTCTTGTCTCCATAGCTGACCGTCACGGTGGCGTCCAACACCGTGATCTGGCCCGTGGTCAATCCCGTCGTTCGCCCCGATTTTCGGACGGCCATCCCCAGGCTGGCTCCGACCGTCCCGGCTACCGTCCCAATCTCGAGGACCTCATCCAGGATATCCGCCTGATTGAGCGGCCGAGCGACGGCAGCGTCGACCATGTTCACGGCCTGCGGATTGCTTTGATATGCCATGAGCCGGTGATGGGAGCCGACGAGCTTCGCCACCCAGTTCCCCACTGACACAACTCCCAGGGCGATTCCGCACGTCGCTGGCTCGCTGACGAACTGGATCGGGCAGAAACGGGCCAGTTCGGCGATCGTATCCAGGTCCTCGCGTCCGTCATCGGCCGTGCCGGGTTGGAGAATCGGGTCGCCGGCGACGGCATCGTTGCTGTTGGCCAGCACATGGTTGTTCGACAAAATGAGGCGCTCTCCGGTCGATCGGTCGCGAACGACGGTCCCGAATGTTCCGGCCGTGATCTTGTAGTGCCCGATGCTCACCCCACCCGGCGCCGGTCGCCAGCGATCGGTGCGCGTGGCTTGCGCGCGCAACTCCCCGACGTCCATGACATCAGTGGGGATCCCATCGACCTCGCGTGGGACCAGATCGGAAGGCAGCAGTCCGGCCTCCGGTATCTTGCGTCGGACCAACGCCACAACGCACAGCTCATCCGTTTTCTTTCCCCGCGTCTCTTTGTACCCGAGCCCTACCCCGACGACGTTGGGTTTAGACAGGATGTGCTCCTTATGCAGGTCTTTGGCCTGCTTGACATGTGCTTGTTCCATCATGAGCCTCCTCGCGGCGATTTGCTTTACCCTCTCCCAGTATAAGCGGTGGAATACTGGTCGTCACTCACCCTGGAACGGGAACTCATCCTCCCCCCAACTTGGCCTCTTTCCCCCTCCCCAGGTTAGTTCAGATTGAATGGAAGTCTTGCCGCAAGCCTGGGGAGGGGGAAAAAGGGGGTGGGGTAGCCGACCGCACCGCTGCACCAATGAACTCGCGCCGTGCCGTCGCCATTCAGATGTGGATGGGCTGCCCCTCTGCCACGTGGGCGGCTTCCATCAGAACTTCGCTCAGGGTCGGATGGGCGTGCACGTTGCGGGCGATCTCAGCCGGTGTCAGCTCCATCATTTGTGACAACGTGAGCTCAGGCAACAGTTCGGTCACTTCGGGACCGACCAAGTGTGCGCCGAGGATCTCCCCATACTTGGCGTCCGTCACCAGCTTCACCCACCCGGTGTAGTCCCCCAGACCGAGTGCTTTGCCGTTCGCCTGGAAGGGAAAACGACCGATCTTGACCTCGTACCCCTGCTCGGCAGCCTGGGCCTCGGTCCATCCGAAGGATGCAACCTGTGGCTGGGAATAAATGGCACGCGGCATCATCGTGTAGTTCAGCGTGATCGTCTCGACGCCGGCGATATTCTCGGCGCATACGATGCCCATGGCCGAGGCGACGTGTGCCAGCATCAGCTTGCCCGTCACGTCGCCGATGGCCCAGACCCCGTCGACCGAGGTCGCCAGCCGGTCGTCGATCTCAACGTTTCCGCGCCCGTCGATCTTGACCCCGACATCTTCGAGTCCGAGGCCTTGACTATTCGGCTTGAACCCGATAGCGACCAAGGCCTGCTCCGCCGTGAGCGTTTGGCTGCCATCGCTCCCGGAGACGTTGACCTTGACCTCCGTCTTCCCCGCATCGATCCCTTCCACTTTCGTGCCGACCAGGATCTTGATGCCACGCCGAGCGAACCCCTTGGCCAATTCCTTGCTCACTTCTTCATCTTCGAGCGGCGCGACACGCGACAGCATTTCCACTAGCGTGACGTCGACACCATAGGAGTTCCAGATGGTGGCGAATTCCAGTCCGATCGGACCTGCCCCAATGATTACGACCGATTTTGGCAGTCGCTCTTGCAGGATTGCCTCCAGGTAGGTCAACACCCGTTCGCCGTCCACATGGACACCCGGGATCATCGCCGTACTGGCTCCCGTGGCGACGACGATGTTCTTCGCCTGGTGAGTGTCGGTTGTGCCATCCTCTTTGGCCACACTGACGGAGTGGGATGCTGTCAGCTTCGCCTCGCCCATATGCACGTCGATCTGGTTCTTCTTCATCAAGAAACCGACGCCCTTGACCAGGCGATCGGATACCTGACGGCTCCGCGCCACGGCCGATCCGTAGTCGAGTTTGAGACCATCGATCTCGAACCCGAATTCTCCGCCTCGTTCGCGCAGGATGTGGGCGATTTCGGCATTTCTCAGAAGCGCCTTCGACGGGATGCAACCCACATTCAGACAAACTCCGCCGAGCCATTGACGATCGACGACCGCGGTTTTCATCCCGAGTTGAGCAGCGCGGATGGCGCACACGTAGCCGCCGGGCCCGGCGCCGATCACGAGCACGTCGTATTCAGCCATGCAGTGGTCCTCCTATCTGTTCCGTGTCTCATTGTGCCACAATGCTTATGCCGCGGTCCACCCTTCCGCGAGCTTAGGCTTTCTGAAGGGCGTACGGTAACCGAGCCTCCGCACGCCCTTCAACAAACCAACATCCCCGCTCTCCAAATCTATCCGAGACAGATCGCCGCTTCGGCAAGGGCTCAGGCTGAGCGACAGCAGTCCCTCCACGCGGTTAGGCCATTTGAAGGTAGGGTGGAAGCTTTGCTTCCACCCTACCTTCAAATGGCCCTATCCCCCCTCTCCGCAGTTCAACCGCGGATCAGAGTTGACCTCAAGGCGGAGAGGGCGGAAGGGGGGTGATGTCAGAGACTCGTCCAAACAAGTTGCCAGTGGGATTGACCCGTAGCAAACCAGAAACCCGGGCCCGAGCTCGGCGACCATCATAACCACGTCTCCAGTCGTTGGACCACGGCCCCAAGGAATTGATCGGCGATGGCCCCGTCCAGGATGCGGTGGTCAAACGTGAGAGTCAGGTACACCATTGGGCGAATCACCATGGCGTCAGCCGTGCCTCCCGCCGGCGACGGCGTCTCGACGACAACCACCCGCTTTTGCAGCGCGCCGACCCCCAGGATCGCAGCCTGAGGCTGGTTGATGATCGGCGTGGCGAAAAGCGAGCCGCTCACGCCGTGATTGGTGATGGTGAAGGTACCGCCCTGTACATCGTCGGGATTGAGCTGCCGATTTCGCGCTCGAGCGGCAAGTTCGTTGATCTCCCTGGCCAGTGCCAGTAGCGACTTCTGATCCGCCCGGCGGATCACAGGGACGATCAGCCCTCGCTCCCCCAGCGAGACAGCCATCCCGACGTTGACGTCCTTGTGGAGGATGATCCCGTTATCACTCCAGGAGGCGTTGACGATCGGCACCGCTTTGAGCGCCGCCACGCTCGCCGCGGCGAAGTAGGCCGAATAGGTCAGGTTGACCCCGTCGGCGGCGAATTGTTCACGGTGCGCATTGCGATGGGCGACGACCCGGCTCATGTCGGCTTCCATGACGGTCGTTACGTGCGCACTGGTGTGCTTGGAACGGATCATGTGGTCGGCGATCGTCCGGCGCACCGCGTCGAGCGGCATCACTGTTCCCGGGGCGGCGCGTTTCTCCTTGCCGGTATCCCTCACCCCCGATCCCAACACCTCCTCGGTTGGCCGGAAGAGCTCGCCCGAAGCCGGAACATCCCACGGGCGGACCGATTCCGCCTCCGGTGTCTTCTCGATAAAAGCCATCACGTCTTTCTTGGTGATCCGTCCCCCGCGCCCGGTGCCTTGGACCTGAGAGAGATCGATGCGGCGCTCGGCCGCGATCCGGGCCACGACCGGTGACACGAACCCCACGTCGGTCGGCGCGCCCGATCGCTGGCTGGCGGGCGCGCTCGCAGCCGATGCGGGCGCGGGCACTGCCTCCGCCGCAGGCGCCATCGCCGGCTCACCCTCCGGGATGGCCTCGCCGGCGTCGCCGATGACCGCCAGCAACGTGCCTGCCCGAACCGTCTCCCCCTCCGGGATGTACTGCCTGAGCAACGTACCTCGCGCCGGTGAAGGCACCTCTGTGTCCACTTTGTCGGTGTTGATCTCGATCAAGGGCTCGAATTCTTCGACCGAATCGCCTTCACTCTTGAGCCACTTCGTGACCGTGCCCTCAACGACCGACTCGCCGAGCTGAGGCATGATGACCTTGGTGACCATGGATTCTCCCTGACAATCACGCGGGCGTGATGCGACGAAGCCTCACAGGCTGCAGACCACGGACGGTGGACGACGGACGATGGGCCCCGTCACATGTGTTGATCTTGCCGTCCGACGTCTATCGTCCATCGTCTATCGTCTATCGTCCGACATCAGTACGAAGCCAACTCCCGCATTGCCGCCGCGATCTTTTCCGGGTCAGGCATGAACCAGCTCTGCAGAGGGTGACTATAGGGAACCGCCGGGACGTCGGGCCCGGCCAGGCGCCGTACCGGCGCATCGAGCGTGGTGAACGCTTCATCGGCCAGGATGGCAGCGATCTCGGCCCCATAGCCACCAGTGAGGTTGTCCTCGTACACGATCAATGCCTTCCCGGTCTTGTCAACGGAATCAAGGATGGTCTTCTTGTCGAGCGGCTTCAGCGTCCGCAGATCGACGACCTCGACTTCAACGCCCTCTTGGGACAGAGCCTCGGCCGCCTGCAGACAGTAGTAGTGCATCATCCCGTAGGCGAACACGCTCAGATCGGTCCCCGGGCGCGTGATCTTGGCCTCACCCAGCCGGACGAGTTCACCTTCGCCCTCTGGAACTTCGCCCTTGATCAGGCGGTATCCTTTTTTCGGCTCGAAGACCAGGACCGGGTTCGGATCGCGCACAGCCGACTTCAACAAGCCTTTGGCATCGTAAGGTGTGGATGGGACGACGACTTTCAACCCGGGTACATGGCAGAAGAGCGACTCGACGGATTGCGAATGGTACAGACCCCCGCCGATGCCTCCGCCGTACGGGGCTCGGATCACCATCGGGACGGTCCATTCACCGGCCGAGCGATAGCAAAGCTTGGCAGCTTCGTTGATGATCTGGTTAAGTGCCGGGTAGATGAAGTCGGCAAACTGGATCTCGCAGATCGGTCGCATCCCATACAGCGCGGCGCCAATCCCAACCCCGACAATCGAGAGTTCCGCCAGGGGCGAATCCATGACTCGCCTCGGACCATACTTCTCGAACAACCCCTGCGTCGCACGAAACACACCGCCGCGCGGGCCGACGTCCTCGCCGACGATGAATACGCGCTCATCGCGGGCCAACTCTTCATCCATCGCCTGTCGCAATCCTTCGATGAGCGTGATCTCAGGCATGGGGAATGTCCTCGGCGTAGATGGGGTAGGTGCCTTCGGAGATCTCCGGGTACGGAGCTTGCTCGGCGGCCTGAATCGCCTGATCGACTTCCTGCTTGGCCCGAGCCTCCATGTCCTTCTCCATCTGTTCCGTGAGCACTTTGCGTTCCTTGAGCAAAGCGGCGAAACGACCCAGCGGATCGCGCGAACGCCATTCTTCGACCTCCTCGCGCGAACGGTAGCTTCGATCATCATCATCCGATGAATGCGGGGTCAGGCGGTAGACCCTGGCCTCGACCAGAGTCGGCCCCTCGCCGGCGCGTGCCCGGGCGGCCGCCTGGCTCACCGCCTGATGCACCTCCAATGCGTTCATCCCATCCACGCTCACCCCGGGCAGTCCTAGGCCGGCCGCCTTGTCTGCCACGTGCCCGACAGCCATTTGTTTCTCTTGACGAACGGAGATGGCGTACATATTGTTCTCGACCAAGAAGATCACCGGCAGGGAATGAATCGCCGCCCAATTGACCCCCTCATACCATTCGCCCTGTGCCGTCGACCCCTCCCCGATACTGGTCAGGGCGATGGCCTCGTCGCCAGCCATCTTGATCCCCAGTGCGATACCGACGGCGTGGGTGGTTTGAGTGGCGACCGGAGAAGAATGGCTCACCACATTCGCCCGACGCAGGCTCCAATGGCTGGGCATCTGACGCCCACCGGAACTCGGATCCCCTTCTTTGCCCATGATGCTCAGCGCAAATTCGCGCGGCGTGAGGCCGAGCGAGAGGATCATGGCCAGATCGCGATAGTACGGGACGACCCAATCCTTTCCCCGACGGAGGGAAAAGGCAGCGCCGACCTGCGCTGCCTCGTGACCGATCCCCGAGATGTGGAAGGCGATTTTCCCTTGCCGATGGAGCACCCACGCCCGCTCGTCAAGTCGCCGGGCGAGCAGCATCATCCAATACATCTCGAGCAAGCTCTCGTTGGTTAATGATGCGACCTGTTTTTCAATGGTTGTTGCCATGGGCACTCAGCTTTCAGCCGTCAGCGATCAGCGATAAGCAATCAGCAATAAGCGGTCAGCAGTAGACAGTAAGCAATCAGCCGTCAGTCAGCGGCACTCATCACTCGCGCACGGCTAGGTTGGGTTAACAATGCGGGGAGGTGACCATTCAGGCGGGAAAAACGCAGAGGCCGGCGCAGGCCTACGCCGGACCCCAAATCGCCGGACGAAAGGATGGACCTCTTGGACGCAGGGCCACCCGGTGCAGATCGGTACTCCCCTTTGGCGAATGACAGTCTCAAGAGAGACGATCCAATCTTAACTCAGTCGGGCCGAATTCTCAAACTAGGCGGGCGTGGTCGTGCTTCAATCGCCGCAGTTGATACAGGTTTGCACCCACGTCGATAAGAAGGGAGCATCGGATAAACCCCGTCTCCGGTCCCCCGTCTTCCGTCTTCTGTCTGTCGTCCATCGTCCGTCGTCTGCCATCCGTTTCCCGTCTTCGGTCGCCGGTCATCCGTTGTCCTTCGTTTGTCATCTATCGTCCGTCGACCATCGTCTGCCGCCCATCCATTCGCTCCGCCACGATCTCAACGACATCGCGCACCTCGATATCGTCGCCTTCCTGACGGGCCGCATCATTGAGCATGATCATGCAGAAAGGGCAACCCACGGCCAGCGTCCCCACCCCGGCGTTGCGGGCTTCCCTCAGTCGATCGGCGCTCACGCGCTCCCGGCCTTCCTCTTCTTCCTTCCACATCTGACCGCCGCCGGCGCCGCAACAGAAGGACTGCTCGCGGTTGCGCGGCATCTCCTTAACTTGGATGCCCGCTGCCTCCAATGACCGGCGTGGCGCGTCACTGATCTTGTTCTGCCGGCCGAGATAGCACGGGTCGTGGAACGCAAGTCCATCCATGGCGGCACGGCGCATGGTCAGCCGGCCGCTCTGGACCAGTTCCTCGATCAGTTGCGTATGATGGATCACCGTGTAGTTCCCACCGAAAGCCGGGTACTCGTTCTTCAACACATGCAAACAGTGCGGACAGGTGGTCACGATGCGCTTCGGGGCCACAGCATTCAGCGTTTCCACATTGGCCATCGCCATTTCCGAGAACAGATACTCGTTCCCCGACCGGCGCGCCGGATCTCCGCTGCAGCGTTCCTCCGGCCCGAGCACAGCGTAGTCGACGCCGGCGGCCTGCAACACCTCAGCGAAAGCCCGAGCCGTCTTTTGCGCCCGAGCATCCGTGGCCGGGGCGCATCCGACCCACCAAAGCAGTTCGGCCTCCGGCTTCTCGGCCGTCGTCGGAACCTTGAGCCCCTCCGCCCATGCCAGACGCTGATCCGACCCGATGTTCCACGGGTTCGCCGTCCGCTCCATACCTCGATAGGAGGCCTGGAATTGCTCGGGGAACGCGTTCTCGGTCAGGACCAGATAGCGGCGGATCTCAAGAATGTCACGCATCGGTTCGTTGCCTACCGGGCATACTTCGACACATGCACCGCAAGCCGTGCAAGCCCAGACCGCTTCAGCCGGGATGGCGAATTCGAGCAAGGTCTGATCGCTTGCCTGGCCGGCGGCGAGCTTGCTTCCTTCGTAGTTGAGGAAGTAGCGCTTGTTGATCTCCAGGGCGGCCGGCGAGAGCACCTTGCCCGTCTCGTACGCCGGGCAAGCTTCCTGGCAGCGATTGCACATGATGCACGCGTAGGCATCCAGCAGGCTCGAATATGACAGGTCCTCCAGCTTCGATGCACCGAACTGCTCGATGCTCTGATCCTCGAAATCGAGTGGATCCAACTGCCCCATCGAAGGTCTCACGGGACTGAGCAGAAAGTTGATCGGACCGAAAAACAGGTGAACGTGCTTCGTGTAGGGGAAGTAGGGGATGAACGCCAGGATCAAACCCAAGGCGAACCACCACGAGATGTGCCGCGCTGCCTCGAGACTCGCCGGCGACAGGCCCGCCCACATGGCAGCCACTCCTGAAGCGAGTGGCTGCCAGGCGTCTCTGCCATCCACCGCCAACTGAAAGCTCTCACCCAGGAAGCGGAACCCCACATGAAGGATGATGAAGCCAGCGACGATCGCCGAGTCACGCCCGATTCCGTAGCGCGCTTTGGGATTGAGCAGTGTTTCCGCTCGCACATCGATGGCGGCAGGGCGAAGAACGTATCGCCGAATGACCAGGGCCACCATTCCGACGAGCACACCGACACTCAATACATCTGCACCGAGGCGATACACATCGCCCAGAGCACCGCCCCCCAGCATCATGAACCCCGGAACGTAGCCGGCGACGACATCGCCGGTGTTCACCAACAGGTAGTACATGAAGCCCCAGGCGACCAGTCCGTGCAAGATACTTGTCCATAGACGCACTTTGAAAGTGGGCGCCAGACTTACGGTCTTCAGGACCACGCCGACGGCCCTGCCGGGGATGGCCTTCCAATCTGGGCGGCCATAGCCTCGGCTTATGATCCGCACCAGGCGCGTGATCTCTCGCCAGGCCACAATCAGGGTCACCAGGACGGCCAATGCGAAGAGGTATTTCTCTGGGGTTGAAAGCATCGAGGGACTCCTGCAAGAGCAAGATTGTGCGGGGGAAACTGGGCTGATTCTCTGCCCGGATAAAGAGTCTACCATGGGGCGGACGCGGTGGGCCGACACCTCAAAGACAGGAAATAAATCGGGGCCCGTTCGGCCCCGAGGTTGAGCTGACACCCTGCCAATTTTGTTAGGCTGCGCGAGCTGGGATCACTTCCTCCGCCGCAACCACCGACGGGTTCGCCGTCAGATAGGCCCGAATGTCCTTCAAAGCTCTTTCGTACCGCTGAATCAAATCCGAGTCCGAACCCTTATGCCGCCTCAATACCTGCGACGCGCATGATCTACATCCCTTCATCGCCCGGTATGAATCCGTCTCGCAGGACATGCAACCGTCCAGACGCATCATCATCAGTGAGAATGCCAGGCTTTCCGGGTGATCCTCAGGGAGCTGAGAGACGCGGTCGACCAGTTCCCTCCACTCAGGGCCACGCTCATTTCGCAATTGTGGAATCGCATAGGGAGGAAAGATGAGCTCGTTTTCCGCGTACATACCCGTGCCCTCTTCGAATCGTCGAGTTTGATGCGATCTGGGCCGAATCCGGCATCATTTTAGATAATCACAGAGTCGCCTGGGCAGGGTACTTTGGTACCAATTCAGAATCACGCCCGATGAAGGCGTCTCGGCTCGCCAGGGAGACCATCCGCCCGATTCGGGCCCTATCTCATCGATTCGTTGCTCTCGGCGCGGCAGTCTTCCCAGAACCGAGGGATGCTCCTTCTCCCCTGGCGTTCGCAACAGGGGCATGTGCACCTTCCACCGTTGCCAGAAGGACAGCAGCCTCCGCGCGACTGATCACTTCATCCGGACAAAACTGCAGGAATGTGGTGTCTGCACAAGGGTGGATCAACCCTTCCGCGTATGCTGCTTCTGCCCACCAGGTCCTCCAGTCATCCGCGGACAGATCGGCAAACAGACCCGCGGGTGAAGGGGGCAAATATGCTGGACCCTTGAGGAGTTGAAGAAACGTCTTGGCTGCCTCGGCGCGCGAGAACCCTTGGTCCGGACAAAAGGCCAGGCGATCCACCCGGCAGCTAGTGATAAGACCGGCCTGCCACAACAATGTCGCCCAGGGAGTGAGGGGATCGCCGGGAGGAATATCGCGATAGAACGTCTCCGTCGTGTCCGGAGCAGGAGTGCCCGGCCGGACAAGCCTCCCGATCATCTGGGCGGCATCTCCCCGAGTAAGCGACGCTCCGGGGCAGAACAGCCGCGGACTGGTGCTGCACGGTTGCACAACGCCTTCCTTGTAAAGAGCCTCAATCGCGGCCGATGATCGCTGGCCTGGGTCGACATCCGCAAAGACCGGGCAGAGTGTCCCACCCCCTTGGTCCAGGCTGAAGCCGTAGTGCATTTCCATGAAGCTGAGGATCGACTCACTCAACACTCTGGCGTATCTCTGGATGTTCTCCGGCCGGACGTAGTCCATCGAGGTCTCAAGCTGGATGCCGTCAACCCCGCCGCCGTTGCGTGACCCGTGTCGGAAAACGTTGTAGCCGCCGTCGTAATAGGTGATCCCATGCGGCCAGGGCACAACGTTACTCGGGACGGCTCGATAGCCTCTGGCCGCGAGCAAACCGCCCAGGCTGTCCGCGCCTCGCAATAGCGCCGACAGACCCTCTCCGGAGACGTTCGACAACGATCGCAGACTTGACTCGGCGACGTGAGCCGGGCGATCAAGCTCCTCATTGCTCAGCACGAGATCGCTCGCCGGGATCCCATAACCAAGTTGGATCCAGCCCCCCGCCTGCCCGTTGGTGTGAAGATCAAGGTAGAGACCGCGACCGCATTGCTCGACGGCGGAGGTCTCCGCCAGATCGAGGAAATCATGGAACTCATGCCAGGCTTGCTGCGCTTCGGGACTGTCTTGGGCGCCGTAGGCGAGATCGCGGTTGGCATCCAACTTGACCCGCTGAAGATGATTGATAACAACGTGCGGGTGATGACCTGTGAGTTGAAAGATGACGTCGGCGACGGCCAGGGTGTACTCGATGCTCCAGGTATCGGCCACGGAGACCGCCTGCTCTCGATCGGGAAGCTCGTCCGGCCGCAGATCCCCTCCGTGCGGCGCGCTGAGGACCAGCGGCAGATCGCCGGCGATGTATTCGATGTATTGGTTTCTGCCGAAATACGAAGCGCCCGGGGTGAGATGTCCGTCATCGGCCGCCACGGCCGGCGGATCTCCGACAAGCATACTAACTGCGAGGATCCAGGTTACGAGCTGGAGGAAACGTCGTCCAATCAGAGTCCGGCTCCGATCCCGCTGCAGAAGGGCGCGACGCAGGCGACGCCTGGGCGCCCTTCTGTTGTAGCCCGAGGTCGACGCGCGGCGTCAGGGTACGCTGGTCACGCCGGTCACCGTCCGGCAATGACCCCAAGAAGGAACGCACCCCACGGCTGAGGGGAGGGGAGTGATGGGAGCCCTTGGAGAAGGCTGGCGACAGGTTGGGTTAGAGGGTTTAGGAAAAAGACACAGCGAGCGGCGACGCAGACGGACTAGGCGCCGCCGGATCCGTACAACTCAGCGTCGGTCGGGGTCTTGCCGGAGGGATCCCAGACGTAGACAAAGGTCCCCTCATCAGCCCAGTTGTACAGCCAGTGAGCGTCGAACGGGGAAAGATTGACGCAGCCATGCGAACGCGGATAGCCGTAACCATTGTGCCAATAAGCACCGTGAAGCGCACGGGCCTTGTCGAAGTACATGACCCAGGGGACATCCTGGATGTAGTAGTAGTCCGATCGGTCGGCGGCGAAGGCGCCACTCATCGTATCCGTGGCTAGCTTCTTGTACACCTGGAACACCCCGGGCTGGGTCCACCAGCCCGGAAGACCGGTGGCGGTCATCGTGGCAAAGACAAGCTCTCCCCCGTCGTACACCGCAAGGGTCTGTTCGAAGAGATTGATTGAGATCCAGCGGTCATCCGCCACGCCTTCCGGGACCGTCGGATCGGGATCGACTTTGGCGATCGAGGCCTGCTCGATCCACTCGTCCGGTCCCACTTGGTACCAGACCTTGTTGTCGACTGTCTGCGTGTCGTAGATCTGGACGACTGTGAATCGATAGAGTGTGTCACCGGTTTTGGCTTGTCCCACGCCAGGCTTTCGAAACGTCTCAGTCGTGGCCACGATCCAGCCGAATGGTCGCGTCGGCGTTCGCGTGAAGGCCAGCCCGTGGAACGTGGGCATCTTGATTCGCGAACACGAGTCGCCGCCCGGCATATACACCCCAGGGTCGATCATGTAGACCGACCTGCCGTCAATGAAATCGCATTGGCTCCAGGACAGGAAATCGAAGCCTGGTTCTACCGAACTGGTTGAGTCGACTTCCTGGCGGGCGTCTTCGGCGGATCCGTAGAGATGGGTCGCCGCGTCATCGGGCAGTCGAATGTAATTGAAGGGGACGTCTGCCAGGCTCATGTCGAGCCCAGCGGTCGGAAGCGGCATCACCGGATACATGCCCCGCCGTGCCAGGTCGGCAACGGCTGCACCCGGGCCATTCTCTCCGCAGCGCTGCGGGTGGCGAAGCTGCAATCGAGGGGCGCAGGCGTATTCTCCGGCGGCGGATGTCGGCAGATAGGCGTCTGCGGCGGTCGCTGCTACGCCGGGTTGACGTGCCGCCAGACCGAGCAGCCCGGCCAACACCAACGCGAGCCACAACGGCCAGCGGCGGGCGATTGGTCCTCGATGCGGAAGATCCATGGGCCCCGATTATACCTGTCCCTCTCTCGCATGCGGAGAGACAAACGACCGAGGGCGCCAGGCCCTCGGTCATTCGTGTGCGGAAGGAGTCGCGAGGCTAGGCATGCTCGGCGATTTCGTCCAAGGCGCGTTTCTCGAATGCCTGAAGCGAAATCGGCCCCGGATTCTCGCCCGAGCGCAACCTGAGCGAGACCGTCTCATCGGCCGCCTCTTTATCGCCCACCACGAGCATGTAGGGGATTTTCTGCGTCTGAGCGTCACGGATCTTGGCATTCATCCGCTCGTTGCGCTCATTGACCTCCACCCGAAGACCAATTCCCTCCAGCTTCGCCGCGACTTCGTGGGCGTAGTCCATATGGCGATCGGCGATCGGGATCACGACCGCCTGCACCGGAGAAAGCCAGACCGGGAAAGCGCCGCCGTAGTGTTCGATCATCACGCCCATAAACCGCTCCATGGATCCGAGCAGAGCCCGGTGAATCATGTACGGTTGGTGCTCCTGGCCATCCTCGCCGATATACGTCATGCCGAATCTCTCGGGCAGATTGAAGTCAAACTGGATGGTGCTCAACTGCCACTCACGCCCTAGGGCATCCTTGATCTTCAGATCGATCTTGGGGCCATAGAACGTGGCTTCCCCCTCATCAATTCGGTAGGGGATCTCGGCCCGCTCCAGCGCCGCCCGAAGCGCCTCCGTAGGGGCGACCCACTGCTCCGGCTCCCCGGCGGCTTTCTCTGGATTGCGTGTGGAGAGATACGCCTGGAAGTCCTTGAACCCGAAGGCACGCAGGATATGCAGACAGAATTGCAGCACGCGGTCGATCTCCTCCGGCATCTGGTCCGGCCGGCAGAAGAGGTGCGCATCGTCCTGGGTGAAGCCGCGAACCCGCATCAACCCATGCAGCACGCCACTGCGTTCGTAGCGATAAACTGTCCCCCACTCGGCGAAGCGCAACGGCAGATCGCGATACGAGCGCGTCTGGCTCTTGTAGATCTGGATGTGGAAAGGACAGTTCATCGGCTTGAGATAGTATTGCTGACCCTCAATATCGACCGGCGAATACATGTTCTCCTTGAACCAATCCAGGTGGCCGCTCGTCTCCCACAAGCGCGACTTGCCGATGTGCGGAGAGTAGACAAACTCATACCCGCCGGCTTCGTGCTCCTCGCGGCAGTAGTCCTCCGATAGTTTGCGGACCATCCCGCCCTTCGGGTGCCACAGGATCAGGCCCGGCCCGACATCCTCGCTGATGCTGAACAGGTCCAGCTCACGACCGAGACGCCGGTGATCGCGTTTGGCCGCCTCTTCCAGCTTCCAAAGGTACTCTTCGAGATCTGCCGAGCTCTCCCAGACAGTCCCGTAGATCCTCTGGAGCATCTGGCGATGTTCGTCACCCCGCCAGTAGGCGCCAGCCGTGTGGAGTAGTTTGATGGCATCCGGATTGATCTGCCCCGTCGCCTCGACGTGCGGCCCCCGACAGAGATCCGTGAAGGAGTCATGGGTATAGATGGAGATCTCCAGTTTCTCGGCTGTCGGCTCACCGTACTCATCGACCCCGCCTTGCTCCAGCCCTTCGATCAGTTCAATCTTGTACGGCTGGTCGGCGAAGAGCTGTCGCGCCTCGTCGGCAGAGACGACCTTACGCTCGAAGCAATAGTCTCCACGGATGATCTCGCGCATCCGTTTCTCAATCGATTCCAGGTCTTCGGGGGTCAGCGTTCGGGGCAGGTCGAAATCATAGTAGAAGCCGTCCTCGATCGGCGGCCCGATGGCGATCTTGGCCTGGCCGGGGAACATCTCCATAACCGCCTGCGCCATGACGTGCGCCGTCGAATGACGGATCCGATGCAACTTCTCTTCGTTCGAACCGTTCTTGTGCCCGCTCTCCATCACAACCTCCTATCGCTGCTGTATGCGCGCTGTCTGCAAGCAAAAAGCCCTCGCCCGTCTGGGGCGAGAGCAGTCTCGATCTCGCGGTTCCACCCAGATTGGCCGGGCGGGCCGGCCATCTCTGTCAGCCGCTAACGGGGCTGGATCGTTCCCCATACTCGGTCTGCCGGATGACCCGACAGCCTTTCCGGTTCTCGCTCACGGGGGGTTTTCACCCACCGCACGCCGAGGGGACTTTCAGTCGGAGATCCCCTCTCCCTGAGGCGTGCCAGGCCTGGCTACTCGTCCCGGTCAACGCGTCTTCTCATCGATTGTGGTGGGCGGTATAGGACTCGAACCTACGACCTTTGCGATGTCAACGCAACGCTCTAACCAACTGAGCTAACCGCCCGTAGGAATTTCCATTATAACGGGCCCGACCACCTGATGCAATACTCGATCTCAACGAGGCGCTCGGTCACCGCGGCCAGATAGTTCCATAAGATGAATTGACCAGTTGAAGATCCGGAGCGGCTCTGCCGCTCCGGATCTTCAACTGGTCATTCCTCCCCCTCCCCCGGCGTGGGTCTTGCCGGGGGAGGGGGTTAGGGGGTGGGGGCACAGATGTGGCCCCCGGACCGACACCCAAAGGCCATGGCAGCCGGGACTACTCGGGAGGGTCATCCTCACCCGCATGCTATAATCGCGTTGTGGAATTACCCCCTGCGGACGAGCTCAGCCAGGAAACACCTGAAAGCACACCGGAACTCGCTCTCGAGGGTCAAGCGCTCCCGGCCTCGGACCGTCCAGGGTCCGGCTCGAACGGCGAGTTCGTGCACATCAAACGCACTCACCTTTACATTGCCCTCGTCCCGCTGGCATTCGTCACCGGGCTGGCACTCGGGTTTGTGTTCTGGGGACGGGACCAGGGCGCTGCAAGCGGGCCACCCACTCTCGACGAATCAGTCGGCCAGCAACCCGTCCGCGTCGATGTGAGCCTGGATGACGATCCTTCGTTAGGCCCGCCCTCGGCACCGATCACCATCGTCGAGTTCAGCGATTTCAATTGCCCCTACTGCAAGAAGTGGCAGCAGGATACCTTCTACCCGCTTCTCGAGGCGTACCCCGATCAGATCCACTTCGTTTACCGCGATTTCCCCATCACAAGCCAGGAATCCTTCATCGCCGCTCAGGCCGCCAATTGCGCCGGCGAGCAGGGCGCCTACTGGAAATTCCACGACGCGCTCTTGACCGGTGAATTGGGATTGGGTCGGGAAGCCTACAGTCAGTACGCCGACTTGCTGGGCATCGACGGGCAGGCCTTGCTGACCTGCGTGGATAGCGAGCGCTACGCCGACGAAGTCGAGGCAGATGCTCGCTACGCCGCCGGCCTGGGCGTGAGCGGAACGCCCACCTTCTTCATCAACGGAATCCCCCTGGTCGGCGCCCAACCCCTCGAGCAGTTCACCCAGATCATCGACAGCGAACTCCAATAGCCCGCTCCCCACGTCACCTGGCCCATTGGCTGGCGGGTAACTGGAAAGATCCAAACTGACTTTGCGCGCGGTTGGCTCGACGGGCGGAATTTCCCCCGAACCCCCCTTCCGCCCGCTTCGCCTTGAAGCGGAAGCAAAAAGGACGATTTCAAGTTTTTCGGGGGCTTCAACCCGCTAGCAAGATCCTACAGATTCTGTTCTTTGGCGGCAAATCTCTTATTTCTCTTTCCTAAGATCAGCGCTTTCGTTCTGAAGCTTGAGCAAGTGTTGGTATTGCCAATCTCGCTCTTTGGCTACGGCAGCCTCGGCACCAGAGGAGTTGGTGGCTCTATGGATAGCCTGTAAGGCATAATTCGCAGCACCAATAGAATGAGTGGGAACATGTGCAGTTGCCACCGCTTGACCTGCGGCGCGGGCAGCAGAGCGAGCGGCATTATCCTCTCCTACCTCACGAGCAGCAGCATGAGATGTAAGCGCAGCCTTGCGAATGTCAGCCATGTTAGACACCCCTGCATTTATCCATGCCTGAAGTGCTTCGATAGCGTTTCGAGGGCGATGGTCTTCTGGATATTTCTCTTCAAAGTATGGCATGACACGTTCGACACAATCAACTGCCCAGACAGCTAATGTCTTGTGGTCAGTTTCTCTCACAAGCTCCACAATTGACTCGTCTTTGTGTGCAACTGAGAATCTTGGTTTCTTCGTTTTATCAACTCCTCAATGGGAATGTCCAATGATATGGCGATTCTCGCCATTGTTTGAACGCTTGGCTAATCACTCGTACCCTCGACCTTCATAGGTGTCGTGTATTCTATATCCGCGTTCTTTGCTAACTCGAGCCGCTCTCAACCTCATCCAGGAATGCCAGCAGCAGGGCGTTGAACCGATCCGCAGCGTCGATCGGCGTGACATGGCCCGAATCTGAGATGACTTCCAGACGTGCGCCGGGAATGCGCCGGGCCAGTTCGAGCTTGGGCCGCAAGGGAACGGTCGTATCCCTCTCCCCGGCGACGACCAGCGTCGGGGCTTTGATCCTGGCCAGGCCCTCACGGCAGTCGAACCGGGTCACGGCCAACGCCGCCTGGAGATACCCTCGCCACGAATTCCCGGCGATACGGGCGGCTGCCAACTGACGCAGGTCCCTTTGATCCGTTCCAGGGAACAAGCCGCCGGCCACCCAATTCCCCAGCCATTCCATCTGACCGGTCAGAAGCAGCAGAACCCGGCCGAACATCCGCAACAAGCCACGTCGAGCGAAGCTCAATCGGGCGAAGGTGTTGACCGCCGTCAACGACCGGACCTGATCGGGCCGATCGATCGCCCATTGGAGCGCCACGGCGCCGCCCAGGGAAAGGCCGACAACATGGGCTGAGGTCGTCCCGAGTCCTTCGATCAATCCTGAGACCGCCCGTGCCATGGATTCGACCGTCCCCGTAGACGCATTTGGTCCGGTCTCGCCGTGTCCGGGAAGATCGGGTGTGATCACGCGATACAGGCGCGCCAGTTCGGTGATCTGCATCCCCCAGTCTTCGCCGCAAGAACCCAACCCATGCAGCAGAAGGACGTCGGCCCGGGCGTCTCCCGTCGGCGCGTGGATCGAATAGTGCAAAGGACTTCCAGCCAGGTCAGGCCGCATTAGGGGGATGCCGACGAACCGAAAAGGTGACCCTCACCTATGGCCCCGGTTCTATCTCGACGATGACCATCCGGTGATCCGAAGCGAGCGACTCAGAAACCCACGCCGACCGAGGCGTCAGGTCGCGCAGCCACACGAAATCTATTCGCTGAGTGGGATCGATCGCCGGGTCGGTCAGAGGTGGAGGAACGATCCCCAAAGTGCTGAACGGATCCTCGAACTCAGCTTGTGTGATCGAGGCCGCTACCGAACTCTCCGGGCCGCTGTTGAAGTCTCCTCCAAAGGACGCCGGACTCCGTTCGCCAATAAAACTCAGCGCTTCGCCGATTTGACGGTCGGTGTCCTCGTTCTCGAGGCCCAACCAGATGGCAAATGCGTGAAGGAAGCGATGGTCAATCTCCAGCGGTACGTGGATGATGCCGGTTTGTTCCTGAAGGCTGCTCAACAACTGTGACTCGAAATGCACCTTCGGTCCTTTGTAGAGAAGAGCGATCCCCGTCAGATGCTCCACCGTCGGGAGATAGGCGACGTTCATGTGTAACCGACGGCCCAGATAGAGCGCGTCGTCCACGGCATAGCTTGTCAGCCTTCCCGTATCCACTTCCTGGAGGGCGATCACATCGACTTGTTCTTCTTCGATCGTGAGGGCGATCTCATCCAGTGTGAAATGCCACGGCCGATCGTAGCCGTAGTGGATGTTGTAGCTTGCGATCCGTATCACCCCGGACGGCGGAAGGATATCGACCGGCTGAGGGCGCACGGTAAGGAGGATGGCCGCCAGGCCTACGATCCCGAACGGGAGACTGAAATCCAAACGTGGAGAGAGTTCGTTCCACGATACTGTGACCGGCGCCTGGCCGAGGATGCCTACCCCTGCGAGGATGGTGGCCAGGAAGTAGGGTACCCAGCCCATGCCTCTCATGAAAGGCAGGCTGTACGGGTAGGTAAATGCAAACGCGTTGAGGAAGTTCAGCAGAAGCACGAGGGCCAGTCCTGACGCGAGCATCAAGCCGGTCGCCTTCGGGCGGTCGGAGCGCGCGTCAACAAGGCAGGCCAGAAGCACGAGAGTCAGGCCCTGGGAGAGCATCAAAGCGACCACTGAGAGAATTCCTTCGGTGAAATACGCCGCCAGGATCGCCAACGGGAGGGCAGCAGCCACTGCTGCCCGGCCCGTCTGCCAGGTCCCCACGCGATGATTGATCTCGTGCCGAACACGCGGGATCAGCAAGCCGATTGTCACGACGAACGTCCATATGGCCACAAACGGATATGCGACGTCGCTCCACCGCGCTATCGCGTGAGGCAAGGAGAGCAGCGAAGTCTCCACAAAGATCACACCGCCGACAGCCAATCCGGACCAGATCCCGAGCTGACTTGCCCGACGGTCACCGGCGGCGGACCTGCGCCCGACCACCACGGCCAGAACAACGATCAGCGCGCCCCAGACGATTTGGATCGGCAGCCACCATGGTTGGAGAGTGACGTCGTACGTCAAGCCGACCGCCTGAAAAACCTGCTGAAGGGCCAGCCCGCCCATGATCGCCGGCAGCACAACCGGTCGGCGGGCTGTCAGCAGGCCGGCCAGGTACAGTCCGCCCGCAGCCAGGACGATCAGGCTACCCACAAAGCGAACTTCGGCGATGTTGATCGAGAGCGCCACCCTGGCAATCCCAACGGTCGAGGCCAGAACTGCGAGCCAGGTACGCGTGGGTCCGGGCGGTGATGCGGCCGCCGCGACCAGGGCCGCGGCGACGAGGAGGACACTGAGGACAAGCCATGGCCCCGGCGAGCCGGCAAAGACCTGATCGTAGATAATCCCAAACAGGACGGAGATGGCTACGGTCAGACCCTGGAAGAAGAACAGCATGACCGACATGGCCTCGATGATGCGCAGATAACGTGGTTGCGTCATGGGACGTCCCTTCCAAGAGACTGGTTGAGTGGTGGGAGGGGGTGAGTTGCGGGCAGCATCATCCTAACAAGCGGTTCGCCACCGACCTGTCACCCGCCCGGCAACGAGTGCATGGATCCACTGGAGATCCTGACCGTTCGTCAGTCCGGAATTCTAATTCGGCAACAGCTGACCCGGCCTTTCGGGGAGTTGCCGGAAGCACGCGTCACGTGTAGTAGGGCTTGAGTTCTCCAGCAGCAAGGGTGATCAGGCCTTCGGATGGCATGCCCACCTGTGTCGACTTTTCCGGCTTGACTGCCGTCAGGTATCCTGTATACGCGGCCAACAGAGCGTCCAGATTCTCGGGGTCGTACAGCGTCTCGAGCGGTAGCTCTCCGCTGAGCAAGTGATGTCGGGTGATCTCTTCCAGCGCGTGCATCGGATTGGCGACGTCCAGGCCTTCCACATACAACACCAACTGTCGTTGAAGACATCCCTCCATGCTCCCGCGATAGAAGGGCCGGTGACCGAGCAACGCCGTGTAGCCGGCATGCGGTTGCGTCTCGATCACCCACGGCAAATCGCCCCGACATTCGGAAACAAGCGGCGAGTACCCCATTTCACCCAGACGACGGAAGACCTTGAAACCGGCTTTGAGCCACGCCGGCGCGGTCTTCTTCCGACTCGGCGAGTTGTGCAATCGTATATTTCGTCGTCGAAGTTCGAATTCGCATACCCGCCAATCCCGCCACCGACGCCCGGTCGGCGGGAGGTTGTATTGAAGGCGGATCTCGGGCCGCTGCATGAGACCCTTGCTCAACGATTGCGGCGCATTGACCGCAACCACAGAAGTCTCAGCGCCAGCGACGAATGCCAGGACTTGCTCAGGATCGCCTTGATCGAGGGCAACGATTCGCAAGTCGCTGTCAAGCGCGGCATACCGCACCGGTCGCCGACCGGAGGCCGGGTTGATTCCGACGAAAAGCCCTTTCGGATACAGCATTCGATTCCCTTCAGGTGAGTCGCCGCTGGCTTGCCACAGACGGGCGGTCCAGGTTGTCCGCGGCCAGGTGGACGAATGCCTCCCAGGCCGCTTCATCCGTATGATAGGGAGCGAGCCACGGTCGGCTGGCGGCTCTGTGCAGCACAGTTCTCAGCCGAGACCCGGCACAGATCTCGTAGGCTACGTAGGCCCAGCGTGTTCGGTGACGGCCAAGGCTGGAGTGAAGGAGGACACGCAAGCCCCTCTCCCGGCAACTCGCGATGAACCGGCCAGCGAGCAGCCGATCATCCGAGCTGGCCTGTTCCTCGTCCTCGATCGGAAGCCACAGGAAGCCCTCGGGCGCCGGGCCCCGGAAGACCGCCGGTCGTCCCGGAGACAGGTGCAGGACAGCGCGGATCCCCGTCTGATCGGAGAACTCAGCCCATGTAGAGGGCAGGTATTCGCCACCAGCCGCGTAGATCCCGTCTTGAACCCAGGTCATGGTCGTCCCCTGCCGAGTATACAACGCCATGAGCCACGGCGCGGCTCACGAAAGCCCTCCTGGCGAGAGAGCCTCGCGCCAAAGCCATGCCAAGAAGCCCGGACCCCCCGGTTTCCAGGAGAGCATGCAAAAGGCGTTCGACCTTGGCGCCGCATCTAGCTTGATGACCATGCCTTCGAACCGGTGAGCGAGGCGAAACGGTGGGTTCATCCGCCCGAGGCTTATGCGTCAGGCAGCGTGTTTTCCTATGCAGCACACGTTGCTTTGACGGCCGCTCAGCGCGGGAGGTATACTTGATTGTCCCTGGACGGTGGTCCGCCAGGCGCGGGATGGAACGCGAATGTCGCAGCCGGCGAGAGAACCGCCTCCGCTATAGACGATTCAGATCACCAGGCGCTCCTCCCGGGATGATCCCCAGGAGGAAGTTTCCGGAAACGAAATCGTTGCCTCCCCCGCGCCAGTTCGCCACCGCTATCTGCAACCGAGTCGGTCAGAACATCCCAGAAATGCTGCCGCGAGGCGGGCATCGCCGCCAAGCATGCGGCCGGGGTCCGTCACCTGGATTGCTCCCGGGCAGCAAGAGGCCTTGACGAAGAATCTGACTTCCGAGTCTCTCACATCCTTTCGATCCCACCACGAAGAGGGAGGTCCATAGAATGGCAAAGAAGACCACACGCAAGGGCAATTCATCCTTCAAGCTCACGTACGCAACGATGTTCGAGCCGCCGGAGGAGTTGCACACACGGTTTGACGATGCGCTGGCGAAGATCAAGCGGACGATGAACAAGGAGTACCGCATGATCATCGGTGGCCGTGAGGTGAAAGCGGAGGAGACATTCGAGGATCGCTCGCCGGTGAACCAGGAGTGGATCCTGGGCCGATTCCAGAAGGGCGGCGCCAAGGAAGCTCAGCAGGCTTTGGCGGCGGCGCGCAAAGCCTTCCCTGGCTGGTCCCGTACGCCCTGGCGCGAGCGCGTTCGGTTGATCCGCAAAGCCGCCGACCTGATCGACAAGCGGATCTACGAGATCGGCGCCGTCATGGCGCTTGAGGTCGGCAAGAATCGCATGGAGTCCCTCGGCGACGCGGCCGAAATGGCCGACCTGATCCGCTACGCCTGCGATCGGATGCAGGAGAACAAGGGCTACTCCGTCGCCATGGGCCGCGATCCGCTGAAGGGATACCGCGCCAAGAATACGTCCGTATTGCGACCTTACGGTGTGTGGCTGGTGATCAGTCCGTTCAACTTCCCGGCTGCCCTCACTGGCGGACCCTCCGGCGCGGCGCTTGTAGCCGGAAACACGATCGTGATGAAGCCGGCTTCGGACACGCCCTGGACGGTTCGCTTGCTGGCGGAATGCTACCGCGACGCCGGATTGCCCGACGGGGTGTTCAACTATGTCACCGGCCCCGGAAGCACGCTCGGCGAAGCTCTCATCACCAGCCGCGAAGTTGACGGGATTACGTTCACCGGCTCCTACGATGTCGGGATGAGGATTTATCGCAGTTTCGCCGGAGGCCTGTATCCACGCCCGACGATCCTCGAGATGGGCGGGAAGAACCCGTCGATCGTCTCGCGGCACGCCGATCTGGATCGGGCAGCGATCGGGATCCTCCGCTCGGCCTATGGACTGCAGGGGCAGAAATGTTCAGCGAATTCGCGGATCTACGTCGAACGCCCGGTATACGACAAGCTCGTGAAACGGCTTGTGGATCTCACCAAGAAACTGGCTGTCGGCGACCCAACCGAGAGAAGCGTTTACCTTGGGCCGGTGATCAACCAGACCTCATACAAGCAGTTCCAACAGTTCACCGAGGAGCTGTCCGAGGCGGGCGAGTTCCTGACCGGAGGGCACATCCTCACCCAGGGTGACTACGGCAAGGGTTTCTTCTGCGAGCCGACCCTGGTCGCCGGCGTTCCCCACGATCATCGGTTGTGGGAGTACGAGATGTTCCTGCCCATCTCAATGGTCCACCCGGTGCGGAACCTCGATGAAGCGATGAAGCTGTCGAATGACATCCACTACGGTCTGACGGCGGGTTTCTACGGCTCGGAAGACGAGGCCGAGTGGTTCTTCGACAATATCCAGGCCGGTGTGACCTATGCCAACCGACCGCAAGGCGCCACGACCGGCGCCTGGCCGGGGTTCCAGCCCTTCGGCGGCTGGAAGGGGTCGGGATCATCCGGCAAGAACGCCGGTGGCCTGTATTACCTGCCGCTGTATATGCACGAGCAGATCCACACGCTGATTCGATAGCGGACGGCGGGCGAAAGACGACGGACGACAGGAGACGGGACACGGGAGACACTACGACCCACGTCGTGTCATTCCGAGCCGCCGCAGGCGGCGAGGAATCGTCCTGACGCGACCGGATTCGTTCGCGGCAACGAAACGACGTCTGCCTCACACGGGGCGGGGGGAAGACGGACGACCCGGGACTGAGGACAGGGGACCGACAAATCAGTGTTGGCCCAGTCTCCGGTCCTCGGTCTCCGGTCTGCCATATTCGAGCCCCTCGTGAAGCCCAATGCGGAAATCTTTGGCAAGCCGCAAGGGAGATGCGCCAGGAAATGCTCTTCCGTCTTGGTTCGGCGTTGATTTTGATCGGATTGATTGCCCTGGTGGTCTTCGCCCTCACGTTGAGTGTCGGTCAGGCCGACCTGAGGGTGCTGCTCGCTGGGGCGGGCCTGGCCATCCTGGGTCTGTTGATCCATCGCAGCGTCCGTCGGGATCGACTACGGGCCGGCCGATTCCGCACTTTGCGGCGCATCCTGGGCGACTCGGCTCGGGATGATGGCTCCTCGGAGTGAGCCTGTTCTTTCATGGGACGCCGCCTCACTAAGATGGAGGGCGCAAGGAGAAATGGCTTCCGACGCAGCCTCTCAAGATTGGCTCCGCTACGCATTCAAGCCTGTGAATCGGTTCATGGTTGCCATGTGGCGCCTCGGCCTCGGTCGGTGGATCAACGCCTGGCCCGAGGTCGCCGGCCGGATCATGGTCATCCGGCATATCGGCCGCAGGACGAAGCTACCTCGTCTCACCCCCGTCAACTTCACTTTCTATCAAGGCGAGGTGTATTGCACCGCTGGCTTCGGCCGAGGCGCGGATTGGTATCGCAACATCCTGGCCGATCCGGTCGTGGAAGTCTGGCTGCCAGAGGGATGGTGGATCGCGATCATCGACGACGTGAGCGATCGACCAGACCGGATCGATCGGTTGAGGCAGGTGCTCATCGCCAGCGGGATCGTCGCCCCTCTTTTTGGGATCTATCCCGCCACCGCCAGCGACGAGGAACTGCATAAACAGACCAGCGAATACCGCCTGTTGAGAGTCCGTCTGGTGGAGCCCCGCACGGGAGCCGGCGGACCTGGTGAGCTGGCGTGGTTCTGGCCCGCGGCAACAATGCTGCTGGCCATGTTGCTGGCTCTTCGACGACGCCGTCGCTGAGGGCTTGGATGTCCGGCAAACGAAAGGCAGGCGCGTGCCTGTGGCCGGCTTGATCGATCTTGCCGGGGGAGAGGACGGACCCAGACTGGACCCGCTTGAGCGAACCCGCGCCAGTTGGGAAGCGAGCATGCTGGCACACCTCGATCCACTACGGACCAACCTGCGCCTCAAGCCGCCATCACACGTCGCCAGACGCTGCGGGGGCGAGGATCGGGAATCCGGTCTGAGATTGGCCTATTGGGGGGATGACGTCACCGTCGAATGGCCAGACCTGCTGCCTCTGCGCCCGGATGGAAGCGAATTGTCCACCTTCGACAGCGCGATGGTCCTCTACTACTTGAGCAAGGCCGATGGCCTTGCACCCACCGGAAAGTGGATCGGGTTCCGTGAACTTCCCGAAGGCGCGTTTTACCATCAGGCGTTCCAGTCCTACTCCGGAGACCGGATCTGTCGCGGGTTCGAGGCCGACCCTGAGGCCTTGGGAAGTTGCGCTGGCGCGATTGGCGGCCGGCCGGTCACCGACCTCGGAGATCACGCCTTCGCCTTTCAGCCGCTTCCTCTCATCCGGCTGGCAGCGGTCCTGTGGCTTGGCGATGACGAGGTACCTTCGCGAGCTGCAGTGCTCTTCGATGAAGCCGCCAGCCATCACCACCCGACGGATGGACTGGCCCTGCTTGGTTCGGGACTGACCCGCAGGCTGCTCAAGCAGGCTGAGCGCGATCGGGACTCGCGTTCTGACCCGGGCTAGACGCCCGGCCCTGACCTGTCAGCGTCGGAGCCTCTCTCAGACCATCAAGACGCTGTCAGCGGACCACATGGCCGTAATGATATCCCCCATCCCACCGGGGATGCCGACGCGGACTTCGTCCATCAGCCCGAAGTAGTTCAGGCAAGTCGTGCACAGGATCAGCCGAACTCCGCACGACTCCAGCGCCTGCAACGCTTCCAGAACCGGCGAACCCTCGCAGGCAAGCTTGACACCGTCTGTGTAGAAGCATATTGCCTGAGGTAGTGTGTCGGCGTCGACAATCAGACCCAGAAAGGACGCCACCAGTTTCTCCTTGAGGTCTTGAGCCTGGGTGTGGCCCAGTCCGTTGCTCTTGAACACGACCACAACCGACCTGGGATTCTGCATGGATCCTCCTCTTGCTGCCCGATACTCGATGAAATGCCGAATGCGGCCGGCAGGAATGACTCGAGCAATGTACAGCGCGCTGACAGCCTCCGGCTTTCCCTCCGGGATTGCCATCAGGTACACTAGTCATTGGGTGCGACGTCGTTGTCACGTTTGTCAGAGTTCGTGCATTGAAT
>CAZGRL010000018.1:42175-55842 GCA_964528155.1 uncultured Anaerolineaceae bacterium | reverse complement strand
TCGTCGACTGGTTGCTGGACAAGAAGATCCATCTGTGGGGCGTGGACATGGTCTCGACCGACCACCCGATGAATCTGCCCATCGGCCGCTTTCTGGGCAAGGGTGGGCTGGAACACTGGGCCAAAGTCCGGCGCCAGGCCGAAGCCAAGTTCGGCGCCGACAAGATGGACGAGCTCTTTCCAGAGAGAGCCTACCAGCTGACCCACAATGCATTGTTCCCGCACGACTGTGTTCACGTCGAGAACATGGGCGGCGAGATCAGCGCGCCCGAGCTGCAGAACCGTCGACTGATCCTGGGCGCTTTCCCGTGGAAGTTCAAGGGCGGTGAAGCCGCATTCTGCCGAGCCGTGGCGTTTCTGGATGAGTAGCCACCTCCAGGCTCCCGGAGCCTACAGACCCCTCGACCCTACGGCCGGGGTGCCTGAGCATGAAAGAGGCGGACGGCTATCGTGCGTTGCAGCAGATGACACGTCCCGGTTTCAACTTCGGGCCGGGGCGAGCGTCGGCCTCACCCCCTACCCCCTCTCCGCCGTGAAACCCGACTTTTCGTCGAAGGTCTCAAGGCGGAGAGGGGAGGAAACACCGGAGGGAAGGGGGCGAAAGTAGACTCGCCAGAAGGATGGGTGACCACATCCGGCGGTGCCGCGTTCGATTGGCTGCAGCACACGCGAACATATGAAAGGAATGTGAAGAATGGCGAAACCGTTTGTCGGCCGGCGCATAAAAAGGAATGAGGATCCCAGGCTGCTGACCGGCCAGGCCCTGTTCGTCGACGATGTGCACCTGCCCGACATGCTGCATGTGGCCTTCCTGCGCAGTCCGTATGCCCACGCGCGCATCCATGATGTGGACCTATCGGCGGCATTGAAACGGCCGGGAGTCGTGGCCGCCTACAGCGCGGCCGAGGTGGGCTCATATTGGCGCAACGGCCCCCTGTTGGTGGACCCACCTCCGATCAAGGACATCGTATTCAACAAGAGGACACAGCCCATCCTGGCCAAAGACAAGGCACGTCACGTCGGGGAGCCGATCGCGGCGGTCGTCGCCGAGAGCCGCTACGTGGCCGAAGACGCGCTGAGCGACATCATCGTCGGGTTCGAACCACTCCCAGCCGTCGTCGATCTCGAGAAAGCGCTGCAGGCGGATTCGCCGCTCGTGCACGACGACCTCAGCTCAAACGTCGCTGCCCACGTCATCCAACATCGAGGCGCGTACGTCGATGCACGGAAGGACGCCGATCTCATTCTGAAGCGGCGACTACGCTACGACCACGGTGCCGCGGCGGCGATGGAAAACCGCGGTCTGGTTGCCCACTGGGATCCGCGCGCCGCCAGGCTGAGCATCTGGGACACGACCCAGGCGCCAATTCCCATCCGAAACGGCCTGGCCGACATGCTTGGCCTGGGGGAACACCAGGTGCACGTGATCGCGCCCTTTGTCGGAGGCGGATTCGGCCCGAAGATCATGATGTTCTATCCCGAAGAAATGCTCGTCCCCTGGTTGGCGATGCGCCTCGGCCGGCCGCTGAAATGGATCGAGGATCGGTCCGAGAATTTCGTCGCCACGACCCAGGAGCGAGAGCAGATTCACAACGCCGAAATCGCGCTGACCAAGGATGGAAGGATCCTGGGCGTCCGCGATGAATTCTTGCATGATTCCGGGGCGTACGATCCCTACGGACTGACGGTGCCGATCAACAGCCAATGCACGCTCCTCGGGCCGTACAATATCCCGCATTACTATTCCGAATTCACGGCGGTCTTCACCAACAAGACGATCGTCACCCCCTATCGTGGCGCCGGCAGGCAACATGGTGTGTTCGTAATCGAGCGCTTGCTCGATCTAGCCGCGCGCGAATTGGGGATCGACCGGATCGAGATCCGTCGGCGCAATTTCCTGCAGCCCGATTCTTTTCCACACGACAATCAGATCATCTACCAGGATTTCGCCCCGCTGGTGTACGACAGCGGTAACTACGAGCCCATCCTGGATTCGGCCATGAATCTCATTGGTTACAGGGACTTTGTCCAAACCACACAGCCAGAGCGCCGTAAAGGTGGAAAGCACGTGGGTATCGGGTTGGTGGCTTACGTCGAGGGCACGGGTATCGGACCGTACGAAGGAGCCCGCGTCCAGGTGCAGCCCAGCGGCAAGGTCTCGGTCGCCACCGGTGTTGGGACTCAAGGCCAGGGCCACTTCACCAGCTTCGCCCAGATCGTGGCCGATCAGCTTGGGGTGGACGCCTCCGATGTGGACGTCGTCACCGGTGACACCGATCAATTCCATTGGGGCACGGGGACCTTCGCCAGTCGAGGGGCCGTTGTGGCCGGTAATGCGATCAACGAAGCCGCAAAAGACGTGCGGGCCAAGATCCTCAAGCTGGCCTCGACCGAGCTTGATGCCACACAGGACCAACTCGAATTGGTTGGAGGCACGGTAAGGGTCAAGGGAGATCCAGAACAGTTGATCGAGTTAGGAAAGCTGGCCGCAAAGGCCAATCCTTTGCGAGGCGCCGTCCAGCCCGGCACTGAACCCGGGCTGGAGGCGACCAACTACTTCGGCCCCAGCCGCGGCGCGACCGCAAGCGGGGTGCACGCCATGATTGTCGAGATCGACCCCGAGACAATGGAGTTGAAGATCGAGAAGATGGCCGTTGTGCATGACTGCGGCCGCGTCATCAACCCGATGATTCTCGAGGGTCAGATCCACGGCGGCGTTGCCCAGGGGATAGGTAACTCGTGGTTCGAGCAACTGATATACGACGACAACGGGCAATTGCTCAACGGGTCGTTTATGGATTTCCTGCTGCCCACGGCTCTCGACGTGCCGCCGATCGATGTGGGGCATGAAGAAACACTCTCGCCATTGAACCCGCTTGGGATCAAGGGCGCCGGTGAAGCCGGGGCGATCCCCGTCGGAGCACTTTTCGCTCAGGCCATCGAGGACGCCTTACAGATCGAAGGTCTCGAGATTCTGGAGATACCGCTCAGCCCGAACCGGCTGTGGGAGCTCATCCAGCAGGCGAAAACCGGCGTGGGGGCATCAAACGATTGAGGGGCAGCTTCGAGTGGGACAACCGGCAGCGCCTGCGCTGACAACTTGTGGCCGGGCAGCCACTGGCACGAGCCGTGATGAGTTACGTGCCGTACGGATCGCGCCTGCGGCGATCGAGGCCCTGCGCGCTGGATCCGGCTGGAAAGTCCTTTCGTCCTACAGCCACGCCATCAACTTCGTCGACCCCTCCGGGAATCTCATTTCAATAACCGAAGTCCGAATCCGCATGGGACCTTTCTCAATCGAGGTCGAGACAACTCCTGGCGGATTCCCCGGCGCCGAAACGGTTGACACGCTCGCGTTTGCAGGGTCGGCTCGAGTTTGCCTGGGGAGGCGGACGCTTAACCTGACTTCGGCTGAGATATGGGAGGCTCGACCGAACTGGCGCGCGCTGGCAAGGATCCCATGGCGATCCGGTCTCCTCCCGGTCATCCTCGCACGGCTACGCGCTTCAGCCTCCCAAGAGAGTCTGGCCTGCGTTGTGGAGCATTTCCCCAGACCCCCCTAAGCCTCTGGCGAGGTCACCCTCCCCGCCTGGCCGCTGCGGGCGGCCGCCCCGCCGCCCCCACGACTCGTTCGGGCCCTGACGGAGGGTGATATCCAGGAGGCGGCCTCGAGAAGCACCGCGCTGGCAGGAACAGGCATCGGCCTGACACCTTCCGGCGACGACTTCCTCATGGGTGTGATATTCGGGATCCAGTCGGCACTTCCGGCTCCCGAGGCGCAGGCCCTTTCCAGGAGAATCTATCGTGCCAGTATGGGCAGGACGAACCGCATCTCCGAGGCGTGGCTGGCAGCGGCCGCCGAAGGCCAGGCGATTCAGGCCTGGCATGACCTTGTAGACTCAATCCTATCCCGTGACAGTTCGGTGGTCGAGCGCGCCTGCCAGAATCTGATCGGACTCGGTCACACCTCCGGCTCGGATGCACTGGCCGGGTTCAGCACGTTCCATCTGGCGCGGGCTTTATCTATAGCGGATCCGCCATAGTCGTTCATCGATCTCCCCACAGATCGAATGCGCGGCCATCGGCCTGAGTTCAAGCCCGGGGATGAGCGATCCGCTCACGGGGCTAAACGAACACGGGGCTGCCTTGCGGCCAGCCCCGTTCGCTTGTAGTGTGACTGTGAGCGAGGTCGAGATCGTACTGGATTACCGACCGGGCCTACGATTCCTCACCGGCACGGGTTGCAACGCCAACTCACCGTTCCCATGCACGCGGGGCGGTTTTTCGCGCGGTTCACCCGAAGGCACAAACGGAAACGGGAGCAGCGGGAAGATGCTCGTTCGCGATTTCCGCTTCGGTTCCTTGGCGATCCGGATCATCAGATCGACGAGCCCCCACGCCAGTCCACCCAGTAGCAGGGCATTCAGCCCATATCCAAGAACATCACCTGGCCCCATGTTGCCGTCCTTTCCGGCTTGAATCTTTCCTTGACACTTGCAGGCCCATTATGCCGGAAACCCCGCTGCATGAGGTTAAGTGAAAGGTGAGTGTAAGGCGACGTCGACCCTATGCTTCGCTGGTAGGAGAGGCCCTAGATCTGGCGTCTTGTTTGCGCTTGACAGCACCAGTGCCGGTGCCGAGGCCAGGAAGACCCAAGAGCCGGCATTCTTCGCCGGCTCTTGAAGTCTTGATCGGTTGGTTTTTCGGGTGTTTGCGCTTGCCGTCAGTCGGCCGCCGCAGCGGCGGGGGCCATGCCCTCGACCTGTGGTGGTGCGAAGACGAGGAAGATGGCGTTGAGCAGGATTCCGAGGACCGCTGCGGTGGCGATGGCCATGATCGAGATACTGGCGATAGTGGTGATGACCAGCGGACCGATGAAAGGTGGCCATGATTCCCGGTTATGCGTCCACAGAGGCCATCGTAGGTATCCTCAGCACTTCCGGCAAGCGTCCACTCGGGCTCACCGGGCCTCTACAAGGCTCATACTTGAGCCACCTTGAGCTGAGATCGGCCCGCTTCGACGCGCTGGACCTCGAAGGTACGGATCTGTCAGGGGCACAATTGGTTTCTGCATCCTTCGATGATGCGAACGCCGCAAACTCGCGGTTCGTCGGCGCCAATATGTAGGGTGCGGATCTGATGGGCGCCTGCTTCAACAGCGCTGATCTCACGGAGGCCGATTTGTGCTGGTGCCTCACGCAAGGCGCAGAGTTTCGAGGGGCCCGTCTGGTAAACGCTGTGCTTGGGGGAGCAGACCTTGAGGATGTTGACTTCACGCGTGCAGAGCTAGCTGGGGCAGACCTCTCACGGGAGAATCTCGGGGGGTAGCACCGACTTGCAGGGAGCCAACCTCGGCGCGGCCGTTCTCACCAATACAAGATTGGACGGAGCCCGCTACACGACCGCAACACGACTTCCAGAGGACTTTAATCCCAGGGCGGCGGGAATGATCCTCGTCGGCGTTAGCCAGCCGAGGACATAGGTAACAGAATTGTCTCAAGACATCGGTAACACATTGTCTCAGGAAATAGGTAACACTTCGTTAAAGGGGGGTGCCGCCTATACCCTGGAAAAGTGTTACCGTGAGTGAAGTCCGACAGAGGGTTCCGCCTGACGGACGACCATCCGCTTGCCGTGGGCCAACATGATGACTTTGGGCGTGTGCGGCGCCATAGCGAGTTCCGGCGGCCGCAGGACCATCTCGCGTTCCATGTCTACGAGCATGGAACGTTGGCATCACTCCTCTTCACGGGGCAGCCCCAGGGCTTCGGGCTTGGCAGCCCCCCATCGCGAACTGAACCACTTGGTGGACATCAGCACCAGGACGGCGATGGTGATGACGAACGGCACGGTCCTCCAGATGTACCGGGAGAGCACATTGGGGAGGACAAGCTGAGGGTTGAGCGACAGCTGCCACAGGGTGCCGAACAGGACGGAACCGCCGAAGAGAATGAAGGGATTCCACATGGAGAAGAAGACCAGAGCCAGAGCGATGAAGCCCCATCCCAGGAGGAAATTGATGCTCCACACCGGGTTGTAGCTCAGGGAGTAGATCGCCCCGCCCAGACCCATGAGCATTCCACTAACTATCACGCTCAGGTAGCGGGTCCGGGTGACGTTGATGCCTGAGACCTCGGTTACCGAGGGGCTTTCTCCCGCCGATCGAATCCGCAAACCGAGGCTGGTCTTGGCAAACACCCACCAAGTCAGGGCCACCACTCCGATGGCGAGGAAGAAGAAGGGCGAAAGACCTGCCACGCCGGGGATCCTGTCTAGGCCCAGCGGCCCCGTGTAGGGGTAGCCGATGTAGGCCGTCAGGCCGAAACCCAGGATCCAGATCCCCATCCCGTTCACGACCTGGTCACCCCCCAGGGTGATGGAGAAGAAGCCGTGCAGGGCGGCGATGAGGCCTCCGATGGCCAGGGCTGCCAGGCAGCCAAGGAGATAGCTCCCGGTGGTCTTGGCTACGATGAACCCCAGGGTGGCCCCAAAGAGCATCACCCCTTCGATTCCCACATTGAGGATGCCCGAGCGCTGTCCGATCAGCTCGCCCAGCGCCGCAATCGTGAAGACCGCTGAGGCATTCAGGCTTCGGGCCGCAAACTCCCACATCCTAGGCCTCCCTTTCGACCAGATTCCAGACAATGGTGTTGCGATAGAAGAACTGAAAGGCCACGAGGGTGATCATCAAGACTCCGAGCAGGGCATAGTCGATGCCGTAGCCCAGCTTGAGTTGCCCCTGGACGAACCGGCCTCCATTAGTCATGCCGCCGAACAGCAGGGCGAAGGGAATGGCCGCCAGTGGGTTGCCCTGGGAGATCAATCCACAGATGATCCCGTAGAAGGATAGATCGCCGAAGTCCCCGTAGTTCAGGGGGATCTTGTACACACCGGGAACGGCGGCGAAGTAGTGGTATCCGGCCAGGCCGGCGATCAGCCCGCCCAGGACGAACACCAGCAGCGGCATGTTCTCCTGGCTGATGCCGGCATACTTGGCCGCCGACGGGCTCAAGCCGAAGGCCTTAATCTGGTAGCCCAGCGTGGTCTTGGCGAACATGAAGTACAGCAGCGCCGCCAGAACCAGAGCCAGGGGGATGGTGAAGGCTCCACCCAGGACCATAGGCGGGAAGATCGACTGGGACAGCTTGAATCCCTCACCTTCCCCACCCCCGCCCATGAAGGGGCCGCCTTCCTTGATCATGAAGGCGATCAGCCAGTAGCCGATCGAGTTCAGCATCATGGTCACGACGATCTCATTCGTGTTGAAGCGCCCCTTGAGGAAGCCCGGGATGGCTCCGATCACCGCCCCGCCCACGAGCGCCGCCAGCGTCATCAGGCCGATGATGACCGCCGGCGCCTGGGCCGGCGTCTGGGATCCCTTGGCGCCGAAGGCCAGCGCCACGCCGAAGGCGGCCAGCGCGCCGCCGTACAGCTGGCCTGCCATGCCGATGTTCCACAGTCCGGCCTTCATTGGGATGATGAAGGCGCAGGTGCACAGCAGGATGAAGATCGATCGGTTGATCGTCAAGGGCAGACCGAAGGCGTTAGCGAAGGCATAGGAGAAGATGGCCCGATAGCCGGTCAGCGGATTGACCCCGGCCTGCAGGATGATCAGGCCCACCAGCGCCAGGCCAATGACGATCGCCAGCAGGGAAATGGTCGTGGCCTCCAGGCCGGTGATCCTAACCTTCTTCTCGAGCTTGACCTCATAGCTGCCGAGTCTCATGGATGTGCGACCTTCTGCTTCAAGCCTGCCATCATGGCCCCGATGTCCTCGATGCGGGCATCGTTGACCGGAAGGATGCCCATGAACTCACCCTCGTAGATCGGCGCCACGCGGTCGCTCAGCGACAGGACCTCGTCCAGGTCTTCCGAGATGAGCAGAATGGCCGCATGCTGCCGCTTGGCTTCCAGCAGCTTGTTCTGGACGAACTCGGTGGCGCCCACATCCAGCCCCTGGGTGGGAAGGTTGGCAATGATCAGCCGCGGCTTGCGGGACAGGACGCGCGCCAGGATGAGCTTCTGGAGGTTGCCGCCCGACAGGCTTCGGGCCGCGCTGTCCGGACCGGGTGTTGCGATGCCGTATTCGGAGATGAGTCCTTCGGTGAACTTGCGCGTCTTCTGGGAATCCACGATGCCCCAGTTGGAGAAGGTCCCGTCGAAGTAGTAGTTCATCAGGACATTGTCGACCAGCGAGTAGGCGCCGATCGACCCCAAATCGATCCGGTCGGACGGGATGTAGCCCATGCCGCTCCTCCAGCGTTCCAGGCTGCCGGAACGGGTGATGTTGACGCCGTCCATCAACACTCGGCCGGCGACGGCCTTGCGCAGGCCCGCCAGCACTTCGGCCAGGACCTGCTGTCCGTTCCCGGAAACCCCGGCGATGCCGAAGATCTCGCCTTCGTGCACGGTGAAGGAGACCCCCTTCAGGGCCAAGAGCCCCTTGTCGTTCAGGGCGGAGAGGTCGTCCACCTCGAGCACGGGCTTGCCCTGTTCGACCTCCACATGCTCCAGCCGGAAGATCACCTCGCGGCCCACCATCTCCTTGGCCAGGCTGTTCTCGGTTGCTTCGGCTGTGCGCAGCCGGGCAGTGACCTTGCCCCGCCGCAGGACCGTGACCCGGTCGCTGATCGACAACACGATGGGCAGCTTGTGGGTGATGAATGGAACGAGGGCCAGGTCGTCGCCGGTCATGAAGCGGATCGACTCCAGCAGCTTCTGCGTTTCCGGAGGCGCCAGGGCGGAGGTGGGCTCATCCAGGATGAGGATCCGCGCGCCGCGATACAGGGTCTTCAGGATCTCCACCGCCTGCTTCTCGCCCTCGGACAGCTGCCAGACCTTGGCCTTGAGGTCGATCTTGAAGCCGTAGCGGTCGCAGATCTCCGCGATCTCGTCGCGGATGCGCCGCAGGTCAGGAACGCTCCCCGCCTTGGGGTGGCCCAGGATGATGTTCTCGATGACCGTGTGGGCCGGGATCAGCTTGCGGTTCTGGTGCACCATGCCGATGCCCAGTTGAATGGCGTCCAGGGGCGAGTGGAAGGTCACCTTTTGCCCGTGAACATAGACCTCGCCTTCGTCGGGCTGGAGCAGCCCGAACAAGATCTTCATCAGGGTGGTTTTGCCGGCGCCATTCTCACCCAGGATGGCATGGATCTCACCCGCCCGGATCTCAAAGTCGATGTGGTCATTGGCGACGACACCCGGGAAGCGCTTGGTGATTCCCCTTGCCTCCAGGACGATGTCGCCGCGTTTCACGGGTTGGTTGGGCATTCTGTCAACCTGTTGCCTGCCGGTGATTTGTCCCTGGCTGCCCCTGGCGAACCGTCTGGGGGCGTCTCTAGACCCTTCTGAAGCGTGAGGCTCTCGTCCCGAGGTCTGCTTCCACAGGACGAGAGCCTCACCTGTCCATGACTAGCCGTCACAAGTCATGCGGACCGACACACCGGACTACTTCAGGATGGTTGTTCCTTGAAGATCAAAGTTGAACTTGGACAGCAGGAACTCCGTGGTTGGGACCTCGTCGGCGGCCTTGACCACCGTGCCAGCGGCCGGGATCGGCAGGCCCTCGAGCTCCAGGCCCGTTCCATTGCTCACGAACTCGTGCGCCGTGAATGGATCCCACTCGCCCTTCATCATCTGCTCGCGTCGCTGCTTGACGAGGTCGAGGATCTCCTGCGGGATGGAGGGGAGCGCCGCCGGGCTGATGGCGTCGACGCCGGTCTTGCCGGCGTTCATCAGGTCCACGGTCGGCTCGACCGTACCATCGGCCAGAGTCATCGTCGTCTCCAAGCCCGGATACAGGATGGTCTCCGGTGCCTTGTCGCCGGCCATGTACTCCTGGACCATCTTCTCGTAGATGACTTCCCAGCGCGTGTCGAACGATACGGCGACAGTATTCGTGTCGGACCAGCCGTACTCTCCCACGATGTCCATGTCCTTGCCCACGAACCAGACGCCCTTCTCCTTGGCCACGTCCATGGTAGAGCTCGAGTCGGTCTGCTGGGTGAGGACATCCACGTTGTAGGTGTCGACCAACGTCTCGGCGATGGCTCGCTCGTCGGCGGGCAGGTACCAGTCGCCGGCGAATTTGACGTACACGTTGATCTCCTTGTTGAGCAGCGCTGCCGCATCCTGCACGCCGAGGATGAAGCCGGCCTGGCGCCGGATCACCTGGACATTCGGGAAGGCGGAGGTGATGCCGATGTTACCGGTCTGGGTCAGCGCCCCGGCGATCAGCCCTTCCAGGTACAGGGCCTGGTACTGTTTGGGGAAGAACCGGATGAAATTCGGTTCGGTCGACAGGTCGCTGGCGATGACGGAGGCGAAGTACACGTTGGGGTAATTAGGGGCGATGTCCTTCAGCGGCAGTCCCATGAACTCCGCATTGCCGGCGACGATGTTGGCGCCGCTGGCGATCAGCTCTTCGGCGAAAGGATTGGTCTGATCGGGAGCGACATTCTCGCGGTAGACGTACGTGACGTCGGGGTACTTCTCCGCGATTCGCTTGCCGGCGCGGTCCTGGGCGCCGGACCAGGTGGTGCCGGCGATGACGCTGAAGTGCTCAATCGCCAGGGTGATCTTCATCGGTTCGGCGGTTGGCTGCATGACCTCCGCCGTGGGCTGCTCGACCGGGGCCGCAGGCGGCGCGGCCGTAGGCGTAGCCGCGGGCGCACAGGACCCCAGCAGCATGCTGGCGAGTAGGAGCAGCGCCGCGAGCACGTGGGACTTCTTGGGCTTCATCACTCTTCCTCCCTTGCGATCATCTGGAGTTGGATACGGATGGGGGAGCGTCATTGATTATCGATGGGCCGGTGACCTCCCTTCGCTGGTCTTATCCCGCGGAGTTAGCGCTGGCAACGACCGCGATCTATCCGGGTTGCAGTCCGGCTACGGGCCAGGCACGGCCGACGGCCATGCCTTCGATATTACAGGCATGTGGCCGAATATACCAAAGCCCCACCCGGGCCAAGCAGTACCTCGAGAACCCATCCAGAAGGGTCAACGGGTATCACACCATCTTGAACTGACCCTCAGTATCCGCTGTCCAAGCCAACATCGGGTACGGCGTCGGGGCGCATCGTCCTGCCGGTCTCACGTCCGCGAGCGGCGGACCGATGGGAGACTCCGTGTGAATCAAGGGTGCCAGCGATCACAATTGGGGAACGGCCTTCCGGGTGATGGATTGGGCGGTGCTTTCCCTGGTTAACACCTGGATCAGCGGGAAGTCACGGCGCGCTCGACGTGAAGCTCGAGGTCATCTGATAAGATCGGGGAAGATCCGCCTCATCCTGGAAGGGAGATCAACATGGACGCGTCAACCCCGCCAGCCCCGTACACCTTCATCCAGGATCTGAATTCATCAGACACGGACATCCCACCCGACGGCATCTTGAGCCGGAGGGTGTATGCCGACGACATCGTGAAAGTAACATCTTTCACATTCGCTGCCGGCCAGGAGCTCAGCGAGCACACCGCCTCTCGACCGGCGATCTTGCACTTCATTGCCGGAGAAGCGGTGCCTAAGCTGGGGGACGAGACGAAACGGGCGAGCGCCGGGACCTGGGTCTATATGGCGGCCGACCTGGTCCACAGCATCCGCGCGGAGACCCAGGTGCGCCTACTTCTGCTGCTCTTGAAGAGTCCCGGGAGAGACCGGCCCGCGTAGGTTGGGCCCGGCCAAGCTTTCCCACACCCCACAACGTGGTCTGCCCCGCATTTGGGTGCATGCTCGGTCCCGTTGGTATGGCTGCGCTCGGACGTCAGGCGACGGCGAGCCAGTCCTGGCCTTCGTGCAGACCGATCTCGGTCAACTGCTGACGAATCAGCTCTCGGGCGCCGCGTGCCCCCACGGCGGCCAGCACGATCGGCCGGTCGGACGCGCTCCACAGTCTCGCCAGATCCCGCGGGGAGATCACCGGCCGGCCCCGTCTCTGACGGCCGATCTTCTTCGGATCGATATCGACGAAGGCGACCAGGGGCATCCCCTCGTTGAGCAGATGCTTGGACAGCCGCCGCCCCATCTGGCCTGCACCCCATACGATCACGGACCGCCTCTGGCGCAGCGGGCCCTGGGCGAGGTAGTGCGCTTTGGCCCGCAGAAAGTTCTCGACGGAATAGCGACTGTCGGTGCGAGTGAGCCGTGCCGGATGCTCGCGCCACGAGAGCAGCACCTCCGGGACCTTACCGAAGCGCGCCCCGCCCAGGTGGAGCCGGAGCCACAGATCGTAGTCCTCCGGCCAGCCGTGGTCCTCGTACCCTCCGAGGCGTTCCATCCACGAACGACGGATCATGGTGGATGGATGGGCCACCGGTGCTTCGACGAACATCTGGCGACGGATATCTTCGTTTGTGAGGAGGCCGTTCAGCCACTCCACGTAGACCTGGAAACCCTGGCGCACCGCCCCGGCGGGGAAGGCCTCGACCATGCAACTGACGACGGCCAGCCCCGGGTCGGTCTCCATCTGCTCCCATTGCTTGGCCAGTCGCTCGGGATACGATCGATCATCGGCGTCCATCCGGGCGATGAGCCCCGACTGGCATGCGCGGCGGCCCGAGTTGAGAGCCACAACGATCCCGGCGTGATCTTGGCGGAGGAGGCGAACGCGAGCGTCTTTGGCGGACCAGGCTGCCACTCTTTCGTGACTCCCGTCAGTGGACCCGTCATCAACAACCACCAACTCCCAGGAAGTGAATGTCTGCTTGACAATCGATTCAATCGCTTCATCAATCGTCTCCGCGGCGTTGTAGCACGGCATGAGGACCGAAACCAACGGCGGGCGTATGCTATGATCTGGTTCGCGTTCCATGTCGCCTTCAGGAGGTTTCATGCCACCGACCGATGTGAGCCTGCCCTCCATCTGGGAGGACATCCTCAGCTTCCTTCCTCGCCTGGGTGTCAGCCTGGTGATCCTCATCATCGCCTGGTTGCTGGCAGCGTGGGCGACAAAGGGGCTTCAGCAGGCCCTCGAGCGACGCAAGGTTGATCGCGAGCTCACGCTGCTACTCCGCCTGATCGCACGAGTGGGAATTCTAGCGCTTGGGGTCATCCTGGCACTCGAGCAGGTAGCCCCTGGGCGCTTCTCCAGTCTGATCGCCGGCCTGGGCGTCGTCGGCCTGACCGTCGGCTTCGCGCTTCAGGACGTCGCCAAGAACTTCATCGCCGGCGTTCTTCTCTTGATGCAACAACCGATTCAGATCGGCGACTCGGTCGAAGTGGCCGACTATTCGGGGGTCGTGACGGACATCTCCCTGCGCACGACTGATCTGCGCACCTATGACGGACGCTACGTGCTCATCCCGAACGCAAATGTCTTCCTGAGTACGATCGTCAACTACAGTCGCTCGATCGAGAGGCGGATCGAGATTTCCCTCGGCGTAGCCTATGAGGCCGACCTGGACAAAGTCGCCCGAGTAGCCATTGAGAGCATTCTGAAGATGCCGGGCGTCCTCGAGAATCCCGCTCCGCAAGTCGCCTTCTCCGCATTCGGTTGGACGACAATCCAGTTCACGGCATACTTCTGGATAGACACACGTGCGACGGCCACGACCGACGCTCAAGATACAGGCATTCGGGTGTTGAAATCGGCATTCGAAGAGGCCGCCATCGGCTCGCCATTCCCCTCCGTCGCTACTTGAATGGTCATGTGTGCGTGATGTGAGGGCGATTTC
>CAZGRL010000018.1:0-42165 GCA_964528155.1 uncultured Anaerolineaceae bacterium | reverse complement strand
TTTTTGGTTTTTTTGTGTTTTTTGGGCGGGCGTGTTCCCGGTGGTGCGGGTGGATCCGGCGGCCCCTTGCTCTTCTAATGCGCCCTCACCCCGCTGGGAGAACCCAAGGACAGGGGAGCAAGCACGGAGCACCAGACAACCGTCAGCCGCGACCGCCGTCGCCCGCCTGACGGACAACAATCACTTGGCCGCGCGCAGGAGATCCTCTGCGTAATGGCAGGCGACCAGGTGGCCATCTTCGACGCTGCGCAGAACCGGTTCCTCCTCGGAGCAGTGTGGCAGGCGAGCGATCAGACAACGCGGATGGAAGCGGCAACCGCTCGGGGGATCGATGGCGTTGGGGATCTCACCCGACGGCATGGGCTCCGTGCGGCGGTGGCGCGGGTCCGGGACGGGAACGGCTTCCAGCAGAGCTCGCGTATACGGGTGTCCCGAATGGCGGTACACGTCATTCAAGCGCCCGACTTCGCATAACTTGCCGAGGTACATCACGGCGATTCGATCGCACACATACTTGGCCGTCGCCAGATCGTGTGTGATGAACAGGTACGTTAGATCGAAGTCGACCTTGAGTTGCATCATCAGGTCGAGCAGCAGCGCCCGAACTGACACGTCAGCCATGGCGATCGGCTCGTCGGCGACGATCAGCTCGGGGTGTGTGACCAGGGCTCGGGCCAGGACCACTCTCTGGCGCTGGCCTCCCGAAAGTTGATGAGGATAGAGGTCATAGAACGACTCGGGCGGCGACATGCCGACGGCCTCAAGAATATTGAGGACACGCTGCCGCCGCTCGCCAGGGCTCAGCTCCGCGAGGTGGATTTCGGCGGGATGCTCGATCGACTGGCCAATCGTCATCCGTGGATTGAGCGAGGCCAATGGATCCTGAAAGACGATCTGCATGCGGGAGCGCTTCAGCCGCATTTCTTCCGGTGATAGGCTGGCCAGATCGACTTCATCGAAGAGCACCCGCCCGGAGGTCGGCTCGAGCAACCGCAGAACCAGCCGGCCGACCGTTGACTTCCCGGAGCCGCTTTCACCCGCCAGGCCGAAGACTTCCCCCTTGTGGATCGCGAAACTCACTCCATCAACCGCCCTGACCGAGGGCACCTGGCCACGCGTAAGCAGTTTCGCCAGGAAACCAGTCTGGATCGGGAAGTATTTGCGCAGGTTTTCGACACTTACCAGCGCTCGCCGATCGGTAGACAGTACATCATTCACGGCAGGCATCTCAGGCGCTCTCAGCTACTCGGTCTTTGGGCGCCTCTTGATAGAGCCAACAGGCGGCATACTGGTCGCCCTGGACCACATCAAAAGCCGGCGTTTCGGTCCTGCATATGTCCATGACATGCGAGCAGCGCGGATGGAACCGACAGCCACTCGGCGGACGCAGAAGGTTGGGAGGCGAACCATCCATCTTATACAGCTCACCACCATCGAGCCGGATATTCGGCACGGAGCGCAGCAATCCTTGTGTATACGGATGCTTGGGATCGCCAAAGACATCCTTGACGTCACCAACCTCGACCATCTTGGCTGCGTACATCACCGCCACCCGGTCAGCGATTTCAGCCACCACCCCGATGTTGTGGGTGATCAATAGAATCGTCAGTCCGAATTCCTCCTGGAGTTCCTTGAGAAGATCAAGAAACTTGGCTTCAACGATCACATCCAGCGAGGTCGTCGGTTCATCGGCGATCACCAACTTGGCATGCAGCGCCAGGGCCAGGGAAATCATCACCCGCTGTCGCATGCCCCCCGACATTTGATGGGGATACTCACTGAGCCGTTCACGTCGGATGCCGAGCCTCTCGACCAGTTCCTCAGCGTGGGCCCTGGCAGCATCCTCCGAAGTTTCGGGGATGTGGGCGCGAACGGTTTCCGTCAGGTGATCGAGGATGCGCTGCACCGGGTTGAGGGAGGTCATCGGGTCCTGGAAAACCATCCCGATTTCCGCGCCGCGCACTTCGCGCATCTCGCCGGCGGACAAGCCGATCAGGTCGCGTCCGTCGAACAGCAACTGGCCCTCGGTGATGCGCGCCGGCCCACTATGCAAACGCATCAGCGCCTTGCCGAGGGTTGACTTACCGCACCCCGATTCGCCGACCAGGCCGAGGATCTCGCCACGACGGATATCGAGCGAGACGTCGTCAACCGCTCGGACCGCCCCGGCTCTAGTCTCGTACTCAACGGTCAGGTCGCGAATGGCGTACAGGATCTCGGCGGGCATCAGCGCTCTCGAAGCTTGGGATTGAAGATTTCCGTCAGCCCTTCGCCCATCATGCTGAACGCCAGGACGACGAGAAGGATCGCCAAGCCGGGGAACGTGATCATCCACCACGCCGTCTGGATGAAGCGCTGGCCTCGAGCCAGGTCAATGCCCCAGTCGGCAATGGTTGGGGGAAGACCAAGACCAAGAAAGGAGAGACCGGCTCCAGTCAAGATGGCGTCAGCGACGTTGACGGAAAAGATGATGGCCACGGATGGAATGACGTTGGGGAACACGTAGCGACGCAGGATCTCCAAGCTGCGCGCCCCAAGACTGCGCGCGGCCTCCACATAGAGTTCTTCCTTGACGGACAGCGTCTGGCCGCGCACGATCCGGTAGTAGGTGGGTATGTACAAGACGGCAATCGCAACAATGACGTTGAGCACGCTTGGTCCAAGCACGGCGGTGATGGCAATTGCCAGGATCAGGCCTGGAAAGGCATATATGCTGTCCATCAAGAGAGACATCAAGCGTTCGAGAGGTCCCCCCGTATACCCGGCGAACAGCCCCAGCGGGACACCGACTACCAGGGCCACGATCGAGGCGCTGAAGCCGATGATCAGGGCAATGCGCGTCCCCCAGATGAGGCGGCTGAACACATCCTGCCCGATGTCGTTGGTCCCCAACAGGAACCCACCGGACGTAGCGGTTTCACCGGTGATGGCGCTACCCGCTTTCAATCCGGGGAACTGGGGTGCGACCTGCCCAAACTCGATCTGCCGCACTACAACCGCCTGCACCTGACCATCGACCAGGGCCTGCAACGTGGCTTGCAGCGAATCGAAGCGCACGATCCGAGGCCGAAGTCGCAGACCCCCGGCTTCATTCCTCAACTCTTCGTCGATCGTTTGCGCCTCCTGGTTTAACGCGCTGGCTGTTGGAATCCCCAGCTCCACGCCCACACTCGGTCGCTCGCCGCCTGTAGGGACTGCCAGATCCCGCAGCTGACTGAACGTGGAGTTCGAGGGCACGACCAGGATCGGCAGGTCAGGCTGCTGACCGGGCGCCAAGAAGCGTGGCCCAATCAGTGCATCCGATGCATAGGGAGCGAACAGACTGGGCACGATCGCCAGAGTGATGACGGCTACGACCATGACGCTCGAAATCGCCACGAACCACCAATCGGGCCCATACCAGCGCCGAGAAATCAGGATGCGGCGTATGAACCCGGCCTTTGCCAGTTCTTCCTGCCAGGTCTGTACGCCCGCGTCTGCTTCGATTACTCGCTCGTCGGAAATCGCCATCACCTAGTACCTGACTCTGGGGTCTACCAGCGAGTAAATGATGTCCACGGCCAGGCTGATCAAGGCCACGAACAGGGCAAAGACGGTGATCACGCTCTGCACGGCGGTGTAGTCCCGCCCGGAAATCCGCTCCACCAGGTAGCTCCCCATCCCAGGCCAGGAGAAGACCGTCTCCGTCAGCACGGCTCCTGCCAGCAAGATGGCCACCTGAAGCCCAATCAGCGTGATGACGGGGATCATGGCGTTCTTGAGGGCGTGTGAGTAGACCAGCACCCTTTCACGGATGCCGCGGGCCCGAGCGGCGCCGATGTAGTCCGATTGAAAGGTTTCAATCACGTTGATCCGGGTCAGGCGGACGAAAACCCCGGAGAGGATCAGCCCAAGAGTCGCCGTCGGCAGCACCAGATGGGCCAGGACGGACCAGAAGGCCGGCCAATTGCCGCTGATGAGCGCATCAATCGAATAGACGTTGGTAACATGCTTCAGTGAAGTTCCTACCACGGCGTCGATACGTCCGGAGATGGGCAGCCACTTCAGCCGCACTCCGAAGAACAACTGCAGCATCAAGCCCAGCCAGAAGATCGGCAGGGAGTAGATGATGACTGAATAAAGCCGGAGAGCGTAGTCGGTAGCGCGCTTTCGTCGCGAAGCCGCAAAGGCGCCGCCGTAGATTCCGATCACGAGCGCCACAATCGACGCCGGTATCACCAACTCCAGCGTGGCCGGGAAGCGCTCGCTCATCTCATCGACGATCGGCCGATGGCCTCCCACGAGTGAATTGCCGAAGTTGAAGGTCAGGATGTCTTTGAGGAAGCGTCCATACTGCACGATCATCGGGTCGTTGAGGCCCATTTGCGTCCGCACACGCTGGATCAACTCCGGCGTGCCTTTCGGGCCGAGTGCGGACGACACGGGGTCGCCCGGGATGACGCGCATCACAAGGAACACCATGCTGGCCAGAATGAACACCATCGGAATGGTCAGACCCAAACGCGTCAGGATATAGCGGCGCAGCCCGGTCGAACCGCGAATGAAGATGTAAACCAGTCCCAGAATAGCCGGGGCGCCGATCACGATGAAGATAAGGCTGAAGGGAGAAAGCCGCATGATGAGTTGGATTACGGGGGCGGGCCCAAGGGCCCGCCCCCGTAGGCGTTACTGAGTCTTGCTCAGCGTGGAGTAGTTGAACTCCATCGTGGGACCGATATTCAAGGTCCCAGGCGAGGCGTACTGATCGGAGCCGTGGATGTTGCTTCGGTAGGTGACATTCTCCGGAGTGATGATGATCGGCAGGGACACCACCAGGTCGGCGTAGATTTCTTGCGCCTGCTGGTAGAGATCAGCGCGGACGGCCTGATCGGTCTCGGTGTCCGCCTGGGCCAGGAGATCCACCAGTTGCTTGGCCTTGTCGTTGATCGGCGTGCCTGTGTCGCTGCCTTCGACTGCCGTCGTCACGTTCGTCCCCTCGCCACCGTTGTAGACGAACGGATCGAGGTAGTTGGACGAGTCGGGGTAGTCGAAGAACCAGCCCAGAACACCGATGGCGTAGGAGTCGCCGCCGGTCAGAGCGGTTACGTAGGTGCTCCACTCCTGCGCCTGCAGCGTGACCTGAATGACGCCGGTCGCTTCAAGCTGCTTCTTGATCACCTGCATCCAGGAAGCGGTCTCCGCACCATAGTGCTCCGGCGGGTACCACATCTCGAGCTGTAGCGGGTTGGCCTCGGTGTAGCCTGAATCCGCCAGCGCCGCCTTGGCACTGTCCAGGTCGGGGGCCGCGTACATGGTGTCAAACGCCTCCGTTGCACCGATGAATCCCGGCGGGACCATCGAGTACAGCGGCGTCGCCTGGCCGGCAAAGACCGTGTCAGAGATTTCATTGCGGTCAACGGCGTAGGCGACGGCCTTGGCCACATTGGGGTCGTCCATCGGGGCCATGGTGTGGTTGACGATCAGGTAGCGGATGCTGCCGGCTCCAACGGTGCCAACGGTCAGACCGGCAACGCTCTTCAACTGGCCGATCAGGTCGGTCCCCAGGTAGCGCCAGGCGATGTCGATCTCGCCGTTCTGGACGGCCAGGGCCATCGTCTGTGGGTCGGAGAAGTAGCGCACGATGACCCGATCGACCTGCGGCTTCAGCTCACCGTTGTAGTACGGGTTGGGCTCGAAGACGATTTGCTCGCCGGCAGTGAACTGGCTCACGAACCAGGGGCCCACGCCGTAGATCGGGGCCTCGGGGAACAGAACGCACTCGTCGGCCGGGAAGGTGCTGGGGTCAGCCGGGGTGTATGGCGCACCCGCCAGGATCTGCGGGAAGTAGCCCACCGGGTTCTTCAGCTTGAAGACGATCGTCTTGGCATCCGGGGCGGTGATGCTTTCCACGTAGGGGGTGGCCAGCGCGCCGGCGACACCATTCGGGCAATCGGGGCCGATGGTGAGCAGACGATTCAACTGATCGGCGTACGACTGGGCCGTCAGATCGGTCCCATCTCCGAACTTGATCCCGTCACGCAAAGTGAAGGTGTAGGTCAAACCATCGGCCGAGATGTCCGGCATCGCTGTTGCCAGGCCGGTGGCCAGTTCAGCCGTGCCAGGCTTCCATTTCAGCAAGCCTTCGTTGATGTTCTTCATGACTTCCCAGTCACGGATGGCATACCCGTCGGCCGGGTCAAAGCTGGCGATCTTGTCGGTGGTGCCGATGATGATGCTGACCGGTGCCATCGTCGGCTCGGCGGTCGGCGCCGGGGGTTGCGTCGGCGCGGCGGCCGGCGGACTGGTCGCTTCGGGCGCCGCGGTCGGGGTTGCCGCTGGTGCACAGCCGGCTAAGACCGTGGCCACCATGATGACCAGACTGAGGACTACGAATGAGGTTCGGCGTTTCACGGACTCTCCTCCTTGTACAGGAAATCCTCTATCGTAAGCACGAGTGTTCATTTGAATTGGATCCAGCTCATTGAGACACCGAGTCTTCCGAGATGCACCTCCTCTCGCATCGAAAGTCGAATGCGCAGGTTCAAGAGTCCCCTACGCACTCACATTCGACCACATTGGGTTGTGGCTTCAAGGGAGCCTATGGTGAATGTTCCGAAATTCTAACCTTTGAGTACCGGGGCGTCAACCTTGCTGATGAGGCCCACAAGGCTCCCGGAGCTTTGGAGGCTCCGGGAGCCTTTCTAGGGCGCGATGACTGTACCAGACGGGATAGTTGCGCTTTTTGGCACAACCACGATCCCGTCGCGCACGCTCCAGTCCTGTTTGTCGATCTCCGTCCCGCGGGGAAAAGGCTCGATCCGAACGCCCTCTCCGATCCTGGCATTCTTGTCAATGATAGCCCCGGCGATGCGCGAGCCACGACCGATTCCCATCGGGACGGCTCTGTTTCCCCGATTCCTGGCCTCTTGCTCGTAGTAATCCGCGCCCATAACGACGGTATCCTGCACCACGACATCCTCCCCGATCACGCTGCGGATGCCGATTACAGAGTGGCTCAGGTCGGCGCCCTCGACGATACAACCGTCAGCCAGTAGCACGCGATCGAGACGGACATCGTAGATGCGCGAGCCGGGCAAGAAGCGCGGATGAGTGTAAATCGGGCGGTCCGGGTCGTGAAACCGGAAAGGCGCATCCGGGAGGGTTAGAAGCAGGTTGGCTTCATAGAAGGCCCGCATTGTCCCGATGTCTTCCCAATAACCGTCGAAGCTACACGCATAGACCTTGTGGCTCCTGATCGCCGCCGGAATGACATCACCCCCGAAATCGTCATGCGCCGAGGCCAGCAACTCGATCAGCACCTGCGTCCGGAACAGGTAGATGCCCATCGAGCCGGGATACCTCTCATCCCCTTCGGCCTCAAGCGCAAAGCCTTCCAGCTCCTCACTCGTCTGCGGCTTCTCGACGAACGCCGTGATGCGCCCCTTCCGGTCCTGCTTGAGAATGCCAAAACGGGAGGCATCCTCCCGCGAGACCGGAAGCACCCCGACCGTGACGTCGGCACCCAACTCTCGGTGACGCTGGATCATCTCGGTGTAGTCCATCCGATAGAGATGATCTCCGGCCAGGACCAGGACTTCGCTGGCCCCGGTCACCTGAATCTCGAAGAGCTGTTTGCGAACCGCGTCGGCAGTCCCTTGATACCAGTCGGCGCTGTCCATGGTCTGCTCGGCCGCCAGGATCTGAACCCAGCCAGGGTGGAAGAAGTCGAAGTGGTAGGTCTGCGATATATGTCGGTGGAGAGAAACTGAGTTGAACTGCGTCAGAATGGCGATCTGATGGATATCTGAGTTGAGGCAATTGCTGACGGGGATATCGATCAGTCTGTACTTGCCGCCGATCGGTACCGCCGGTTTGGCTCGGAGTTTGGTCAACGGCCAGAGGCGCGAGCCTCGCCCACCACCCATGACAAGCCCCAGTACATTCTGCGGCATGCTCGGCTCCTTCTCGATCCCTGTTGTCCTATCCACAGCCATCGGCAGGCCGGGGATCGCGCGGCCTTCAACTGTCGAATTCGCCTCACGCCCGCCGGATATCGCCCTCAACCCTGAGCTCAAGCGGGACTTCGGGAGGCGCTTCCCCGTAGTCCGTCAGATCTTCCAGGACCAGCCGAACGCGAAGCGGCGTGCTGCCAGGCGTTCGGACCAGGTGAGACAGTATCGCCTCATCCGCCTTGACGCCGAATGTCTTCAACAGTCTGCGGATATCGTCGCGACTTGAGTCTCCTTCTATCATTCTATTCCTCCTGTACGATCAGACGACAGACGATGGACGATAGACGACGGGAGACCGAAGACGGGGGACGGGGAAATCAGAGGCGGAAGTATTCCCCGTCTTCGGTCTCCGGTCACCGGTCTTGCGATCCGCCGTCCGCCGTCCGTGGTCCGCCGTCTATCCGCTGGCAATCCACACTCCGATCGCGATCGCAGCTCCTACCACCGAGGCAACGAAGTTGACGAGGTCGTTGTTCAGCCAACTCCAGCCACGGTTGTGGACCGTCTGCGCACCGCAAGTGTGCAGGGGATGGCGCTCGGTCGGCTTGTTGCACTTGGGGCAGATGTAGTTCGCCTGCACAGTCGCTCCCAGCAGGCTGTCCACGATCGCGCCGCTGAGTCCGCCGATCACGGAAGCCAGGACCAGCCGCCAGCTCCGGCCGAAGCTGGCGCTGGCGGCACCGATGAGGAGCGCCCCGGCCGCCGCCGACGCCGTTCCCAGTGCAGACACACCGCCGGAAGATCCCGCGTCCACGGGCTCCCCGGTGGTGATCAGTCTGGGCCGTCCGCGAGCCAGCACACCAAGCTCGGTTGCCCACGTATCCGCGGTCACGGCGGCCAGGGCCCCCACGAGACCAGCGAACCACATCTCGTTCCCCCCGACGCCGTATAAGACCGAGAGTGCGGAGGCCAGCGCCCCGTTCGCCATGACCTGCCCCGGGTCGCGTCGGGCTTGTTTGGCGAAGAACGATTGCGCCGATCGCTTCCTCTCGCCGCCAACTCTGGACAGTCCGCTGGATGAAAAGAAGAAGAGCAGGAGCAAAGCGGCAGCGGCGATTCCTCCCCCGCCCATCGTCAAGGTCCCTACGACAGCCGCGGCGACAGCACCCGCCGGAGTAAGTCCTCCGATGAGGTAGCCTGCGCCGGCAGCGATGATGCCAAGCGCCAAACCAAGCATCCACTGCGAGAAAACGCTCACGTGCCTCCGGATAAGCCTGTGGAGAACTCGCCGAATCCTTGTGGAAAACTCCCTGATCCCTGTGGATGAGGGCGAGGAGTCCTAGGAGACAGCCAGCAATTGCAGCGTCGCCCCCCAGAAGAGACCACCGACGACCAGCGCCGAGGACCAGACTGCGTAGGCGATCGGCTTCTCACGATCTCGGCGGTACAGCCAGGCTCCGAGCGCCAGGTCGCCAAGCCAGCACAGCCCGGCGATCAGGGGGAGGAGGAGCAGACGGCCAGGAGGGACCATCGGGCCGGGCACTCCCCCGGGGCCGTACCCAAATTGGACGCTCCCGCCAAGGGCGGGGGCGCGGACTGCCAGAAAGCCCAGGAGGAGCAGGTCGAGGATCAGCCCACCCAGGAGCAATCCCCGGGCGAGTTGATCGTTCCACATCCGCGACGAGAAGTAGTCAGGTCGCCGACTCACGGCCGGGATCTGTTCCAGCGAACCCATGCGCGTGGCGTCGACAAACGCCTGGCTGAACGCGGGCGGATCCGCCGGCGAGATTGCCAAGCTACCCGCCTCAGTTCTTACTAAGACCAGGCTGCTTCGAAGACCTGTGGCGAAGAACTCTACCGCTGTGTGCTCGGCCGACTGGGTTCGGCCGACGACGCAGCCCGGCCACCAGAGTCCCACATCAGGCCGAAGCGACGCGCCGGCCTGATCCGCGGGCTCAACGCTTTTCACCATCGAAAGCGGTATCTGCTCCATTGCCTGGCCCCACACCAGGTAGAACCCGTCCCGATCCAGTCTGTAGCGTGCCGTGAGCAACCCATAGAGCCGGTAAGCGACGACCAGCGCCAACGGGAGGCCGACGAGCGGCATGATGACCCATACCACGATGGCCGGTGAGATCGCGGAACTTCCGAGTTGGTACAAACCAACTGCCGTGATGCCCACAAGGAGGGACAAGAGGAAGATGCCCAGAATCAGGCCGCGCGCGCGAGGGGGAATGAAAACCATGATGGCAGAAAGGGGCCGGCGATGGTCATCCGGCCCCGAAGTGATGGCGCGACGGCCGTCGTCAGACCGTCGACACAGGCTCTCGTATGTAGATCGGCGTCGTCCAGGACCGATACTTCGGCTCCATGCCTCGTACAACCCGATCATAGAGCCTGCGGAGCTCGGAGGCGACCGGGCCCAACGTGCCGTTGCCGATCGGGCGATGATCGACATGTATGGCGGCTGTCACCTGAGCCGCGGTCCCGGTCAGGATGAGCTCATCGCAGACGTAGATCTCAGTCCGGTCGATCGGCCGTTCAACAATATCCAGCCCGAGCTCCTGCCTGGCCAGAGTCATGACCGTACGCCGGGTAATCCCTTCGAGGATGTTCTCGGTGACCGGCGGGGTGATCAGCACGCCATTGCGCAAGATGAAAACGTTCTCCGCCGATCCCTCAGAAACATGCCCCTCGTTCGTCAGGACCAGGGCCTCATCAAACCCGGCTCTAACGGCATCCGTCTTGATGAGCGCCGAGTTGAAGTATGCGCCGGTGATCTTGCCTCTGGCCGGGATGGCGTTGTCGTCGACCCTGCGCCAGGACGAGAAGGTGACGTGCGCTCCGTCGTCCCGCTCGACGTAGCGCGTGAAGGGCACGATGAACATCGTCACCTCGTCACGCAAGTCGTGAAGCCGGACCCCGATGACCTCATCCGCCTTGTAGATCAGCGGCCGGAGGTAGCAGTCCTCGTGCAGCCCCTCCGTTTGCATGAGCTCTACTGCGATGTCGCGCAAGCTCTCGGGCGTATAGTCGACTTCGGCGCACATGATGCGCGCCGAGTTCAAGAGCCGGGTGAAATGGTCGATCGGTCGGAAAAGAAAGAGTTGTTCTTCTTCAGGGTTCCAGTAGCCTCGTAGGCCTGCGAATGCGCCCGTGCCGTAGTTCAGGGCATGGGTGGCCACGCCGACCTTGGCTTCGGAGTAGGGCACGATCTTGCCTTCGAAATACGCGTACTGGGGCAGTGTCACGGTGCACAACCTCCTGTGAGCGTAGATGGGGACGGGCTGAGACCGATGGGGATGTGAGGGAGTGAGAGGTCATCTTTTCACATTATATCTTGCCGGCTCGCGCCCTGACAAGGAGGCCATCTAGCCCATCGGGGTCGGGGCGACCCGAGCCGGTCCTGCCTGCGTCACAAGCCGTCGGTCAGGCCCCAGAAAACGTACGGGAGGCCCTTAGGCCTCCCGGAACTCACCTTCTACGACGTCGCCTTCCTCTTTCTGGCCGCCGCCCCCGTTGGTGCTTCCCTCCCCGGAGGCCGCCTGTTGAGCGTAAAGCTGCTGGCTCAGCGCGTAGCTGGCCTGCTGAACCTCCTCGGTCAGCTGGCGGATCCGACTGACGTCATCCCCCTTGAGCGCCTCTTGCAGCGCCTTGACCTTCTCCTCGATCGTCGTTCGATCGCCGGCGGGGACCTTGTCCCCTAGATCGCGCAGCGCCTTCTCGGCCTGGTAGGCCATCGTGTCGCCTGCGTTGCGGGCCTCGGCCAACTCGCGCTTCTTGCGATCTTCGGCCTGGTGCTGCTTGGCCTGCTCCACCATCCGCTCGACCTCGGACTTCTCGAGGTTGGTCGAAGCGGTGATCGTCACCTTCTGCTCTCGCCCGGTGGCCTTGTCTCGGGCGGCGACATTCAGGATGCCATTGGCATCGATGTCGAATGTCACCTCGATCTGCGGCAGCCCCCTCGGCGCTGGCGGGATACCCTCCAGCCTGAAGCGACCCAGGGTCATGTTGTCACCTGCCATCGGCCGCTCGCCCTGGAGCACATGAATGTCAACGGCCGTCTGGCTGTCCTCGGCGGTGGAGAACGTCTCCGTCTTCTTAATCGGGATCGTCGAGTTGCGCTCGATCAGAACCGTCATGACGCTTCCCAGCGTCTCAACGCCCAAGGAAAGGGGCGTCACGTCGAGCAGAAGCACGTCCTTCACTTCGCCCGCCAACACGCCGCCCTGGATAGCTGCGCCGACAGCCACAACCTCGTCTGGGTTGACGCCCTTGTGAGGTTCCTTCCCGGTCAGACTGCGCACAAGATCCTGGACCATCGGCATCCGCGTGGCGCCACCGACCAGCACGACCTCGTCGACGGCTGAAGCGCTGATGTTGGCGTCCTTCAAGACCGCATCGAATGGTCCGTTGATGCGGGCAACCAGCTGCTCGCTCAACTGCTCGAACTTCGAGCGCGTCAGTCGCATCTGAAGATGCTTGGGCCCGCTTGCGTCGGCGGTGACAAAAGGCAGGTTGATTTCCGTCTCGGTCACGCTGGACAGTTCGATCTTGGCCTTCTCGGCCGCCTCGCGCAGGCGTTGCAGCGCCTGTCGGTCCTGACGCAGGTCGATGCCCGTGTCCTTCCTGTACTCGTCTGCGACGTAGTTCAGGATCACCTGATCCCAGTCGTCGCCTCCCAGGTGGGTGTCCCCATTCGTGGCTTTGACCTCGACCAGCCCTTCCCCGACATCGAGAAGGCTGACATCGAATGTTCCACCACCCAGGTCGAACACAAGGATGGTCTCGTTCTCCTTCTTGTCGAGCCCATAAGCGAGCGCGGCCGCGGTCGGCTCGTTGATGATCCGCATCACTTCCAGACCGGCGATCTTGCCCGCGTCCTTGGTTGCCTGCCGCTGGGAGTCGTTGAAGTAGGCCGGGACGGTGATGACCGCCTTAGTGATCGTTTCACCGAGATAGGCCTCGGCGTCGGTCTTGAGCTTGGCCAGGATCATGGCCGAGATTTCCTGCGGGGTGTGCTCCTTCCCGGTCGTCGGGATCTTCACTCGGGCATCACCACTCGGTCCCTTCACCACCTCGTAAGGGACCATCTTGCGCTCCGTTTCGACCTCGTCAAAGTGACGGCCCATGAAACGCTTGATCGAATACACGGTGTTTTCGGAGTTCACGACCGACTGGCGCTTGGCAGTCTGGCCAACCATCCGCTCAGCGTTCTTGGTAAAGGCAACTACAGAGGGGCAAAGCCGCCCACCCTCGGCGGTAGGGATGACGGTCGGATCCCCACCCTCCATAACGGCGACGACACTGTTGGTCGTCCCCAGGTCAATGCCGATAATCTTTGCCATCGAATTTCACCTCTCTTACCAGGCTTTGCTACGTTCAAATCCTACACGCCCCACAGTAGAAGATCGTTAACATGCCCGGGTTCGGCGGGGTCGGGCGACCTCGCCCGGCTCGTCAGCGGCCCAGGCCTTTCCCGGTCAGGTGAGGGCGCCGGTGTGAACACCCGGCCGCCGCGGGGCCTTCGCAGCCGATCCGCCGCCTCCCCCGGGTGCTGTGCAGCGTCGGGATCCCCGTCCTGAGCCGCGGAGACCTTGCCACATCCACTCAATCCTGTAAGAATACGTGCTCAGGTCGAGTGTCCGAGGAGGCGTCCACCCGGAATCATGTTGTAGGCCCCGGGGAAGATTGGTGGACTTGGGTTTGCGCCCCGGCCTGCATCATACCGCCGGGTACGCCCGTCCAGGGGTTGAAGCATCCAGGAGGCGTAATGAGCACACTCGAAGCGTTCCGGAAGGCCAAGGACGACTTCTTCCGGAGTGACCCCCAGAGCCCGCTTACTCAGGATCAACGGCAGGCCTTCAAGGGGCTGCTGTACTTCCCGGAAAACCCAAACCTCGACCTGGTCGTCGACCTCGAGCCATTCCCGGACAGAAAGCGTGTCAGCATCCTCACCAATACAGGTGACACGCAGACGTACCTACGACTGGGGAGGTTCAATTTCGTCGTCGACGCCGTCCCCGCAAGCCTGACGGTGTATGCCAATGAGCACGGCTTCTTCCTACCATTCGCCGACTCATTGGCCGGGAAAGAAACGTACGGAGCCGGCCGCTACCTGGAGCCGGAGAGGCTGCCCGATGGTCGGTTCCATGTGGATTTCAACCACACCTACAACCCCTATTGCGCCTACAACGAGAACTGGTCCTGCCCGATTACCCCGCGGGAGAACCGTGTCAAGGTTCCCATCCGCGCCGGCGAGATGACGTTCGAAGAACACGCGTAGTCTCGAAACAACGCAGCCATTCATCCAAAGACAATCCAAGTTGAGGTTCAGCAATCGAGAGGGCAACCGCAGATCAGCCTGGCCTCGCATCTGCGTAGTCCGGCCGGTCATCCGCAGCCGGCAGGTAGCTGCGTCTGTAGTAGGCCAGCGCCAGAAAGAGGGAAAACTGCACAGAGGCCGTGATGATCGTGCGGAACTGCTGAAAGTAGAACACTACCAGGTCTACCGTCGACAGCGACAACAACAGCCCCAGCATCCCCAAACCCACCGCGAACCTCTCCCGCCCGATGATCATCAGGACGCCGGCGACGAGCAGGATCAATCCAACCGAGCCGTCCAGGGCCATCCAGCCGGCGAACCAGCCTAGGCTGCCCCCGCTGGCTACCCTCCCCGCCTGAACCAAGGCCAGCAGGGTCCGCTCCACCTGAGCGAGGCCCAGCGCTGGGATAAGCAACTCGATCATCGCGATGCTTGAAAGGAAACCCAGAGCGATCAATCCGCCGGCAAGGCCTGCTTGCAGACGGCCCTTGCCGATCCAGCGTGCCTCGAATCTCTTCATTCTCCTGGTGACCCGTTCAGCCAGGTCAGGCTCTTCGGGGACAAGCTTGAGCTTGCCGGAATGCAGAAACTCCAGCAGTTCTTTCGCCAATCTGGCGCTTTCCGGCGCGTCCGACCGAGCGGCGATCTTCTCCAGCCTGTCCGCCAGCACAGCCTCTTCCCCCGGTTCCAAGTCGTGGTCGAGGACCTCCTGAAGCCCATCCAGGGCGTAGTAAAGCTCGGATCGGATATCGTCACTCGGTGGGCGTCGCACCTGCAAGTAGAGCAAGACGACCAACAAGAAGAAGGCATACACAATCGGCGCGGCCGGTGCGAAGAAGTAGTCATTCGTCTGAGTGATGAACTTGCCGACCTCGTCGATGAACAGGCCCACCCCGACGCCGGCCAGGACGGCGCCACCGGTGTATGCCCATCGGTTGGCGAAGATCAGGGGCAGGAGTGCAGCGACGAACAACAGCAAGCCGCCGTACAGCACGTGAGCAATATGCAGGGTGCCGCCCCCCAGTTGCGGGTAGCCGGTCAGTTCCAGGAACAGGCGTGTGAGCGAGACTGTAGCCGCGAAGCTGAGCAACGTGACAAGGATGTAACCCCCTGCCCCTTCCCGCCGAACCGGCGCTCGAACCCGATGCACGATGCGATTCATTTCGCAGGCTCCACTCTATCTAATGTGCGCCGGCATCGGCGACCTTGCTGGGCATCTTCATGTTGGCCAAGAGCACGACCGCCAGGAGAGCCATGGCCGCTCCGAAAAGGAATGGCGCTGACGGGCCATAGCCCTGCCATTCGCCCACCCCCTGCCACAGAACGCCGGCGATCAAGCTGGCTGGCAGGGCGGTCAGTCCGACAGCGGCATGATAGGCCCCATAGGCTGATCCCCGTTGCCAGGCCGGCACGAGATCGGCGACGAACGCTCGGGCCACACCTTCGGAGACCCCATAGTACACGCCATAGACGGCCATGAGCGCCCAGGTCTGCCAGCCGGCGTCCGCCGCGGCGAACCCAAGATAGACCGCGGCGTACACGGACCATCCTACAACCAGCAACGTCTTCCTCCCGATCTTGTCGGACAAGGCCCCCGACGGCCCGGACAAGGAGGCGTAGACGAGATTGAAGGTCAGCATCATACCCAGTATGCCGACCACGGAAAGACCCGCTTGCTCCGCCCGGAGGATCAGGAACGCATCGGAGGAGTTCCCCAGAGTGAAGAGCACAATGATCACCAGGAACATGAGGAACCCGCCGTCACGTTTTCTGAAGTCGAGACCGACATTGGCCCTTTCCCCGGGGCCTACAGGGGCCGCCGACCTCTCCGCCGGAGGAACATCGTGTGCCCCGAATGCCAGGACAAGCACGGCCAGCCCGGCCGGGATCAGACTCAGAAGCACGATGCGTTGAAAGGTGCTCCGCTCAAGCATCCCGCCGCCCTCGGTCGCCACGACGACCACCAGGGCGATCAAGATCCCGACAACCGCCCCGCCGGTGTCACCGGCGCGGTGCAGACCGAAGGCCAGACCGCGATGTCGCTCCTCGACGCTATCGGCTACCAACGCGTCCCGCGGCGCCGTTCTGAGTCCTTTGCCGGTTCGATCAGCGAAGCGCATGCCCAGTACCCATAGCCAGTTGTTGGCCACGTAGAGCAGCGGTTTGGCGGCAGTCGAGAGCGCGTAGCCGAAAACGGCCAGGGCCTTACGCTTCTGAAGGCGATCTGAAAGCCAACCCGATACCAATTTCAGCAGGCTGGCGGTCGATTCAGCCACCCCTTCGATAACACCGATCAAGCTAGTCCTGGCGCCGAGAACATTGAACAGGAAGATCGGCAGGAGATTAAAGAGCATCTCCGACGAGACATCGGTCAGAAAGCTCGTGATTGTGACAACCCATACGTTGCGCGGCAGTCGTACTCGAGAATGCTGCTCCCCAGAATCTCCGGAGGGTGGCGTCGCTACTGAACTCACATCGTTGCCTTTCGAACCTCTCGTGTGATGCCCACGGAGGATGATGCGCTACCCGACCCAGCCCCAGATCACGAACTGGCCGCTGAGAAACAGAAGACCGGCGATCGACGGATAGAGGATTAAGCGATGAATCCACGCTCTTGAAGCTCCCAGCCGGCCGAGCACGATGAAGGCCGGGAACAAGGCGAGCACATATCGCGAGAGGCTGAGAAGTGCCTCGAAATCGCTCGCCTTGGAGAGGATCAACACCAGCATGAGAAGACTGTAAACCCCGTATATCGACGGCAGCCATAGTAGAACGAGTACGGTCAGGGCCAGGAACAGAAGGCAGAATGCCAGATCGAAGTAGTCGGCCTGCAGGAACTGTCCGCGGAAGAGTAGCCCGAATGCGATGAAGATCGCTACCCCGGGGATCGCAAATCGCCCTCGAAAGCGGCCAGTGTGTGCCGTGATGATTCCGGAAGCTGACTTTCCAAGCGCCAACACAGCATATACGGGAAACGCGACGGCTCCGACGCCAGCCAGGGCCAGCCCGAGGATGGCTCTGGCCCTGGGCATCCCCGACTCGCGCCAGGTGCGAATAACTTCATAGGCCAGGGCTGGCGCCAATGCGAGCCCCTGGACGCGAGCGAGCGGAGCCAGCAATCCCCAGATGCCTGCCAAGAGCCATTCCTTGCGGCGGGCGTGGTAGATCGCGGCGACCGATGCCAGGAGGAACAACGACTCGGCATACGCCGCAAAGTAGAAGAAGGCTGTCGGGAAGATCGCCAGATAAAGGGTGGCATAGCGGGCCAGACGATCGTCGCCCTCCATCCGAGTGAGGCGGAAGAAGTAGATCAAGGCCGCCAGATAAGCCAGGTTGGAGACGACGATCCCTGCCAGCAGGGTGTTCCCCCCGAAGATCCGTCCCGCCCAACGCATCAGCATCGGATACAGGGGTGGAGCAAACACGCTCGACTCGAAAGCAGTGTAGCCTCTCTCGGCGATCGCCTGGTAGTAGAGCGTATCCCAGCGCTGCCATGGCTCGAGGAGTGGATTCTCCTCCGGCTCCACTCCAGCGTATGGCCGAAGAAGCGGATCGGGTGTGTAGGGACCAGGATGGGTCGCCCTCGCGGCCAGGGCAAATCCTGCCAGCCCCAATCGCAAGCTCAGGAAAAGGAGGAAACACCAGCGGACGCCAGGGGTGCGCCAGAGTCGGATCAACAGAGCAGGCGCTTGAGCATCCGATGCGGCTCCGAGGGTCATCGAGGCGCGTCAGGCAACATGTATGAGTGGATCCCGGACCTCACTTGAGACGAACCTGACTCCCGAGCATATCAGTGTGCGCCTCGTATTCTGTCCCATCGACGAGCAAGCCGACTCGCCATCCTGGCGTGACGGATTCTGCGCAAAGCTCCCCCGGCCGCGGAATGCCCAGGCAGGCATCCGGCCAGTCCAGCGTATCAAAGCCTGCCACTTCGATCGAAGCAGGATCAACTGCGAGCTTCGACGCCAATGCCTGGATCGCCGCCGCGACCGCCGGAGGATACGGCTCATCGACTCCGGGTTCTCCAGAACGAAGCGGATCGCCCAGCAGGCTATTGAGCAGAAGGATCGTGCCGCCATCTCTCCCGGTGTAGGCAACGATCAACCTTCCTGTGGCCCAGACCTTCGGGGGAGCAGGCCAGGTCACAGCCTTTCCGCCAATGGTCGCTATATCCGTTGAAATTGAATCCGAGACGGCCTGGCGATCGCCTTCGGTCGCGTACTCATACGCCAGCACACTCGCACCATCGACGGCGATTGATCGGGCGGGCACTTTGAGAACGGGGCCTTCGGCGGTGGAATCGAACTGCACTTCTGCGCCCGCTTGCCTCAGGGCTTGCACCAGGTCATCGGATGTCACGATAGGCGGCGCAGCTTGACCCTGTTGCGACCCGGCACAAGCAGCGCCTCCCCACAGGAGAAAGCACACCGCCAGGGCGACGAGAAAGGTCCTGCCTGGCCTCGGCCCGAACCTCTTCGCAGAGAACAATTCATGCCTGGACATCGGAGTCAGCGCCTACCTGCTGAGCGTCGGGGCGTCGTCATGTCACGGCTGCCACGGCCACGCCGACAGCCCGGTTGACCTTCGGGCGAGCATTGGACGACGACTCACCCGTGCGCAGGTCGATCCTTGTTGACGGCCCGCACCCTCCGTCATATGCTCGATCTGTACGCCATCGCCCTCATCGCACCCAGCCCACCGGATGACGGCAAGGAGGTCCACTGATGCCCGAAGTTTACCTCATCGCTGCCGCTCGCACGCCCATCGGGATCGGAAAACCGAATCGCGGTGCATTGTTCCCTGTGGCTCCGGTGGATCTCGCGGCTCATATCCTCCAGGTAGCCGTGGATCGCGCCGGAGTCGATCCCGGCCTGATCGACGATGTCATTCTCGGATGCGTAACGCCGGTCGGCGATCAAGGCGCCAATATCGCTCGCCTGGCATCTTTGACAGCCGGTTTTCCAGCGACCGTGCCCGCAGTACAGCTCAATCGGATGTGTGGCTCGGGCCAGCAGTCCGTCCATTTCGCCGCTCAAGCAATCCTGGCGGGTGACATGGATCTGGTCCTCGCTGGAGGCATCGAGATGATGTCCCACCAACCCCTCGGCGCCGACTACCCGGAGCATTGGCCGGAGGATTTCCCCTACCAGCTTGTCCATCAGGGCATCAGCGCCGAGATGATGGCCGCCAGGTGGGAACTGGGGCGAGAAGCCCTCGATGACTTTGCCTACCACAGTCACCTTCGAGCAGCTGAAGCAGCCCGGCAGGGCCGCCTGTCGCGTCAGATCGCGCCGGTTTGTGTGCCCACGGCCGATGGAGGTTCTCGGATGGTTGACTCGGACCAGGGTGTTCGCCCGACGCCGGATAGGGAGAAGATGGCTGAGCTTCCGCCCGCCTTCAAGGAGGGCGGGGTGATCACGGCGGGAAATAGCAGCCAGATCAGTGACGCAGCCGCTGCGCTGGTCGTGGCCTCCGAGGATTTCGTCCGAACACATGCGATCAACCCACTGGCGCGCATCGTCGCTCGCGTGGTCGTCGGATCCGATCCGGTATTGATGCTCGACGCCCCGATCCCGGCGACCAAGAAAGTGCTCAAGCGGGCCGGCTTGCGCCTCCAGGACATCGACGTCATCGAGATCAACGAGGCGTTTGCCTCAGTGGTCCTCGCCTGGCAGCGAGAGCTCGACGCGGATCTCAAACACGTCAACCCGGACGGAGGGGCCATCGCCCACGGCCATCCTCTTGGCGCCACAGGGGCGGTTCTGATGACCAAGCTCGTGGATGAGATCCACCGTGACGGAGCTCGAGTGGGCCTCCAAGTGATGTGCATCGGCCACGGGATGGCGACTGCGACGATCATCGAGCGGGTTTGAGGCCCGGGCCGTGGCGCTTCCAGGCAGGATAATACGCCGCACAAAGCGACCAGCGCGGCGCAGGGCCAGCTCTCATGCATCTCCAGACGCCCCAGAGGTATAATCGAAGGCGGAAGGGGAAGAAGGGCCAGAAGGAGGGCGCCATGCCGGAAAGCAAGGAAGGACGATCGACGAAGGGGCCCGGACGAAGGCTCCCAGAGGATACTCGCGAGCATCTGCAGGCGGCGCGACGGGCTTTTCGAGAGAGCGTTGAGGCCTTGTTCCCCGCCGGCTATATCGAGAAGCGTAAGGTGGCCCGACGCGAGGCGCTCCTCGCAGCTCGCAGCCTGATCGATCACGCGTTGGAGCGGATAGCCGAATAACCGGGCAACTGAGGTAGCTCGGGGGTCTTTCTGTCAAGCGTATCCAGAATAGGAAGCCCCGCGTCTTTGGCGCGGGGCTCTTTTCATGCAGACGCGTGATCCACACTGATGTCCCCCAGTCAATGTGACGGATACCGCGATCGGGGGCCTTCCCCAGGGCAGAGATCGCCCGCCCGGAGGGCTGCCCTTCAGGCCGAAGTATACTTGGAACCCCGTATCTCAGTGCCGGACATGCCAGCGCGGAGGCCTCAATGGTGAAGATCGCAGCCGTTCAGATGCAGACCGAACTGATGAACCCGGAGGCCAATCTGGCTTCCGTGATCAGCCGCCTGCATGATGCCGCTCTCATGGGTGCGAAGGTTGCCGTCTTTCCCGAATGTGCGCTGACGGGGTATTCGCTGACAGCCGAGGAGGCCCTCGACGTCGCCGAATCGATCCCCGGGCCGCGACTGACCCGACTGGCCGCCGCATGCGAAACCGATGACATCTTGGCCGTCGTCGGCACGCTAGAGGCGGACGAGGAAGGTCGTGTGTTCAACACAGCCATGCTTGTCGGCCCAGAAGGACTGCTCGGCCGGTATCGCAAGACGCATCTTCCGTTTCTTGGGGTCGATCGCTTTCTTGCGGCCGGCGGGTCCATCCCCGGGCCCTTCGCCTCACCCGTCGGCAGATTGGGACTTCTTGTCTGCTACGACCTGCGCTTCCCCGAACCGATCCGCGCCCTGGCCCTCAATGGTGCTCAGGCGATCCTGCTGCCGACGGCCTGGCCGGCATCGGCGACGCTGTACCCTGAGTTCATGGCCCAGAGCCGATCGGCCGAGAACAGTCTGTTTCTGGTGGCGGCGAACCGTTGTGGTGAGGAGAGAGGGACGCGGTATTTGGGTCGAAGTATCATCTCGGGACCCAATGGAGAGGTTCTGGGTGAGGCAGGTGCAACGGATGACGAGATTCTGTGCGCCGAGATGGACCTCTCCCATAGCGACACCAAGCGCCGCGTGTTTGTCCCGGGTGAGTATGAATTGGACCTGTTCGAGGATCGCCGACCCGACCTCTACGGCCCGCTCGTCGCGGATCCGGCACTCGAAAAGGAAAAGGGCTGATCGCTCATCGTTCCCGCGCGGAGGGATAGCACACTCTAGCTGCGCATCGCCCATACGAAGGCCAGAACCGCAAGCCCGAACCCGATCCCCCCGATCAATTGTTCTCCACTGATATACAGCAGCGCCCCACCCAGCAGGAGCGCCGCGAACACCACGGCTGCAACCAGACGATCGATCGCCCGCGTCAATCGCCCCAGGCTGCGCTCGAGGTCCGGCGCGGCGCTGGCCATCACTACCAATTGACCGCGTTCGAGGCGACTTAGAGCAGTTCCCAGTCGGGATGGGATCGAGGCCAGGGCCACGCCTTCCTGGGCCAGTCGGTCCAACAGCACTTCGAGCCAGCTTCCGCGCTGATCCGCGACAAGCCGCTGGGCAAACGGGGCCAATCCCTGGAACAGATTGAACTCCGGGTTCAAACCCGTGCACATTCCCGACAGGATCGCCACGCATCGACCCAGGAATATCAGATCGGTCGGCACCTGGAACGGCATTTCGACCATGAGATCGCGGAACTGGCGCGTGAATTGGGACATCTCCCGCGGATGGATCCGCGCAAGCTCGCTCATGCTCTTGCCCCACAACTGGTCGAATAGAGCCGCTTCAGCCTGCCGGATTCGTTCAAGGTCCGCCTCAGGAAGGAGAACCCCCAGGGTCTGGTAGGCGCGAACCAGGCGGTCGGGATCGCGCGCTCCAACCCCGATCGCCATCTCCTTCAAACCCTCCATAACCTCAGGCCCCAGCCTCCCGACCATCCCAAAATCGACGAAGACGAGACGCCATTCATCCTCACCCAATGCTTCCACAAACAGATTGCCTGGATGCGGATCGGCATGGAAGAAACCTTCAATGAAGATCTGCCTGAGATAAGTTCGAAACAGCCTGTCGGCGACCTTCACTCGATCGATGCCTGCCCCTTCAATGGCGTCATAGTCGGTGATCTTGATGAAATAGACATCTTCGAGAGTAAGCACCCTGGCGGTCGAATGCGGGCTGTCGACCCAGGGGATGCGAACACCGGGGTCCTCAGCAAACATCTCGCCGAATCGACGTGCGTTCGCCGCTTCTGCAACGTAGTCGAGCTCTTCCCACAGCGTCCGGCTGAACTCCTGATACAGGGCATCCAAATCTGCCCGTCGGCGGACCGGCCGGTAGCGCTTGAGCCATCCAATGACTCTTTTCAACGCCGACAGATCGACTTCGACCAGGGAGTGAATGTCGGCGCGCTGCACCTTGACGACGACCGCTTCTCCTGATCTCAGTCGGGCCCGATGCACCTGGCCCAAGGAAGCCGCAGCCAGAGGCTCGGAATCCATCCATTCGAAGAGATCATCCAGCCGACCGCCCAGTTCGCCTTCGATCGTCGGTTTGACGAACTCGAACGGCTCGGGGGGCACCTCGTCCTGGAGTTCGGAGAGCTCGTCTGTGATCGACTGCGGCAAGATGTCGACCCTCGCCGACAGAAACTGCCCCACCTTGATCCAGACTCCGCCCAGATCTGTGGCCAGGCTCCGATAACGTCTGGCCAGGCCGCGATAGCGCCTTTCCGCGGTGCTGCGGGTGAGGCGACGCAGCCCGATGCGTCTCAACAAGATCTCCCAGAAGACCAGTTGCGCGACGACGACCGCGAAGAACCGCATCACTCGCGAGTAACGCCGGCGGAAGCGCCCCGATTGTTGAGGTCGCTTGCCTATTTCGGATGGGACTGTCTCAACCATCGGAGTCCCCCGGCGCGCAAAGCTGGATTGGCCCTTCGGGGTCGTACGGGGCTGCGGACAACATCGGCTCTAGTGGGATGCCAATCAAACAGGCACTTCCTGAGTTCGAGACTTTCGCTCGACCGCGCCTATGACCCACTTGGTCAGCTCTGCGACCAGAGCGGGCAAGATCAGTAACGGCAACACTGTCTCCCATGCCGTCGCGGGCAGGGGGTAGGTATCGAAGATCGGTTGCAGAAATGGGGTGTAGAGAACCAGGAGAAGCAGCACCAAGGAAGAGGCCACGGCGTAGAGCATGGCGCGATTGCTGAACACACCCAGCCGGAAGAGGGGGAAGCGTTCGGACCGGGCTGTAAACGCACGAAGCAATTCGGAGAATGACAACGTGACGAAGGCCATCGTCTCACCAACCTGGGGAGTGTCGGGTGCCGCCCTCAAGCCCAGCAGGTAGGCGGTCAGTGTGGCACCGGCGATGGCGATGGTCTGGGCAGCGATGCCGATTTGCATGGTCTGATTGACGATCGGCTCTTTCGCCGGTCGCGGAGGCCGGTCCATCGTATCCGGATCACCTTTCTCGAGGCCCAAGGCCAGAGCCGGGGCGCCGTCGGTGATCAGATTGAGCCACAAGAGTTGGATCGGGGTGAGCGGAGACGGCAATCCTGCCAGTATGGCGATGAAGATCACGGCGATCTCGGCGACGTTGCACGATAGAAGATAGTAGACAAACTTTCGAATGTTGGCATAGATCACACGGCCTTGTTCAACGGCGGCCACGATGCTGGCGTAGTTGTCGTCCGTCAAGACCATGTCGGCGGTTTCCTTGACGACATCGGTTCCGGTGATCCCCATGCCGACGCCGATGTCGGCCCGCTTGAGCGCCGGCGCATCATTGACCCCGTCGCCTGTCATGGCCACGATCTGGTCATGCGCCTTCAACGCGTCGACAATTCGCATCTTATGCTCGGGCGACACGCGCGCGTAAACATCCGTCCGCATCACCATCGCCTCGAGTTCTTCCGCGTCCATCATTTCAAGTTCGCGACCAGTGAGCACGCTGTGCCCGTGCTCCAGAAGGCCTATTTCATCGGCGATCGCCTGAGCCGTGTCGGGGTAGTCACCGGTGATCATCACCGTGCGAATGCCGGCGCGGCGGGCCTTGGTGATCGCCGGGCTCGCTTCCGGCCGCGCCGGATCGATCATGCCCACCAGGCCGACGAAGGTCAGGTCGCGCTCGATCACCTCCGGCGAGGCCTCATCCGGGACATCTTCCTCGACCCGGTAGGCCACCGTCAGAACACGCAATGCCTCCCTGGCCATGGCTTCATTGGCCGCCAGGATCTTCTCTCGCATCGCATCTGTCATCGGCACGGTGATGTCGTCTGTGCGCTGGTACTTGGTACACAGGGGGAGGATCACATCAGGCGCGCCCTTGGTGGTCGCCACTTCCCATTCGCGAACAGTCGCATCATAGAACGGACTGATATCGTCCGGCAGAGGGTCCTTGACCTTGTGTACGGTAGTCATCCGCTTGCGAGTTGAATCAAAGGGGATTTCATCGATGCGCGGATAGGCACGATCAAGGCTCTCGCGCCTGGCCCCGACCTTGGCCGCCGCAACGATAAGCGCCGCTTCCGTCGGATCTCCGATGGCCCGATAGGTTACCCCGGTTTCGTCTTGCGCGACCGGTTCAAGCTCAGCGTCGTTGGCCAGGGCTGCGACCCAGAGCGCAGTCGTCGCCGCCGGGTAATCGGCGAGGTCGACCGGCCTTCCGTCGCGCAGGAACTCCCCGCGTGGTTCGAGCCCGCGCCCGGTGAGATCAAAGGTCAACCCGTCCACCCAGAGCTTGGTGACCGTCATCTGGTTTTGAGTGAGCGTCCCGGTCTTGTCGGAACAGATCACCGTCGTCGAACCGAGCGTTTCCACGCTAGATAAGCGACGGATCAACGCGTGGCGCGTGATCATCTCCCGCATCCCGAGGGCAAGTGTGATCGTCACCACAGCCGGCAGACCCTCCGGAACGGCGGCGACGGCCAGACTGACCGCCACCAGGAACATCTCCAGCGGCTCGTAGCCGCGGATCCAGCCGATCGCAAACACCAGCGCGCAAACCAGTAGCGCCGCCCAGCCCAGGGTCTTGCCCAACTGATCCAGGCGCCGTTGGAGCGGCGTCGGCTCCTCTTCGACCGACTGCAGCATCCGGGCGATCATCCCGATCTGGGTCAACATGCCCGTGCTGACGACGACGCCACGTCCGCGTCCGTAGGTGACCACCGTTCCCATGAAGGCGGTGTTCAGTCTGTCGCCCAGAGGGACATCCTGTCGCAGCACGACGGAGGCGTCTTTGTCGACCGGCTCGGATTCACCAGTCAAAGCCGCTTCTTCGATCCTCAGGTTGACGGTCTCGATCAAGCGCAAGTCGGCGGGGACGAAATTGCCCGCCTCGAGCACGGCGATATCCCCCGGGACGATCGTGCCCGCCGGGATCGTCTTGCGATGCCCATCCCGAATGACGTGCGCCTCCGGGGCAGCCAGCTTGCGCAGCGCGGCCAGGGCCTGTTCGGCACGCCTTTCCTGGATCACACCCAGCACGGCGTTGAGCACGACGATGGCCAGGATGGCCCCGGCCTCGATGAGGTCCCCCAGGACACCCGACACGAGGGCCGCCAGGATCAAGACGATGACGATGAAGTTGTTGAATTGATCGAGTACCATCCTCCATGGCGAAGGTCGCCGAGCTTCGATCAACTCATTCGGGCCTCGTTCACCCAGCCGTCGCTGCGCTTCGGCCTCGCTCAGCCCTGCCTCGGGCGAAGTGCCGAGATCAACGAGCACCTGGTCGCGTTCGCTGGCATGCCAGGACCTCGAAACGGCATTCACTTCCGATTGGAGGGACGGATTCAGATTGGGCTTGTTGTCGGGGATTTGCATCGCGATTCGCTCCCAGTGATCGCGCTCCTCTCACTGGGAGCCGCGCGCATTATAGCATGCGCGCCCTGTCGGAATGGCTGACGGTTGACACCGGAATGGCTGACAGCAGCCCGGCGAGGGGCGAAGTCGGCCGAGGCGGCAGCTAAAGCCTGATCATCGATCCGAGGCCGCGCCCGATCCGAGCTCAGCCCAATGCGGCGATCGACCTCACGGCGGTGACCCGGATGCGATCACCGGCTCGGCGGATGGGCATGGCATGTGCGGCACCGAACAGGGGTGGACTCAGGCCGTGTATCATGAAATAATCGGTAGGCATTCTCGCAATCCCTCCGGCCGGGGGCGATTTGTCACGCGACCGGAGTCTTCTTCACCCCCAGTGACCTTATCCGGAGCTGAGGACGTGGCATGCCTTCAAGAAGATCTGGCTCACAGCCATTTGCGGTCACCGACTGCGCCATGCTCTCGATCGCGACCGGAGTATCCGCACAGAACTTGAGAGAGCTTCGAGACAGGCTGCAGACGATCCAGGCCGGCTGCATTTACTACCACTTCTGGGGCCACCACCTGCGCCCTGGATTTGAGGAGCCCGAGTACAACAACGACTTCGCCAATTGGGCCATCCAAAGCCTGCACGACCTCAGGCTGGCGGAGCGACTCAGCGTGATCGATCCTTCCGATTACTCCGACCTTGAAGATCTCAGGGAGGAGATGATCGATGTGATCGAAGAGCGGTTAGATGAAACCGAACTCGTCCCCTGGGCAAAATCGGACGACGCGTTCCGCTTTATCCGCTCGGTCCTGGTGGTCTTCGATACCAGCATCCGACTCAGGACTCCGAAAGAGATGGCCGAGTTCTTGCCGCAGATGTCCCCCAGCAGTCTGTACTACCACTTTTTCGATGCGCGCCGGCGCACCCCCGATCGAGTAGATGACTTCCGGGCGTGGCTCGACGGTCTGGGTCCCCGATACGCAGCGATCTCGAACAGGATCGCGGAGTTCGATCCTTCCTTCATCACTTTGACTGCGCTCAGAAACGAGTTGATGGCGATTTTCTCCGAATTCATGCAGGCAGGCTCCGAATGACCACCTCCCTGAAATCCTACGCACCTGTCGCCGGCGAGGCGGTTATCCAGCATCTGCGGCAGCTCGCCCGTCCACTTCGTGGCAAGAAAGTCGTCCACGTCAACTCGACACGCGTCGGCGGCGGTGTGGCCGAGATCCTCGAGCAATTGGTACCGCTAGAAAGAGAGCTGAAGATCGACGCCACATGGGAGGTGATCAGCGGTGACGCTGAGTTCTATGAGTGCACCAAGGGATTCCACAACGCGCTGCAGGGATCTTCAGTGGACGTTCCCCAGAACTTGATTCGCGCATATGAGGCGACCAACAGAGAGAACGCCGAGAAGCTGCGCTCGAACCTTGAGGCGGCCGATTTCGTGTTCATTCATGACCCGCAGCCGGCGATGCTTCTGCAGCTATGTCCCCAAAGAAAGGGAAAGTGGATCTGGCGTTGTCACATCGATCTGAGCCATCCCAATCGTCGCGTGTGGAAGTACCTTCACGAGATCGTCAAAGGCTACGACGCGAGCATCTTCTCCCTTTCCGCGTTTGCCCGGGCGCTGCCTCACACGCAGTACCTCATCCCACCCAGCATCAATCCATTGAGCGAGAAGAACATGGATCTGGATGAGGCCGAGATCCTCGACGTTCAGAAGAGATTTGAGCTGGACCCGGACCGCCCGATGATCGTCCAGGTGTCACGTTTCGATCGCTTCAAGGACCCGTTGGGCGTAATCCAGGCGTACAGGATCGCCAAAGATTTCACGCCCGGGCTTCAGCTCGTTCTTGCCGGCGGGAGTGCGACCGACGATCCCGAAGGGGAAGCCGTCCTGCAGGAAGTCAAGTCTGCTGCGGGAGATGACCCCGATCTGCACATACTCCTTCTTCCACCGGACGCGCATAGGACGATCAACGCTCTTCAGCGAGCCGCCGACATCATTTTGCAGAAATCCATCAAGGAAGGATTCGGCCTGACGGTCACCGAAGGACTATGGAAGGCCAAGCCTGTGATCGGCGGCAACACCGGCGGAATTCGCATCCAGGTGGTCAACCATTACACCGGATTCCTGGTCGACACACCGGAAGGCGCGGCGTTGCGCATTCGCTATCTGCTTCATAACCCGGGGAGGCGTGAGACGATGGGCCGTCGCGCCCGGGAATTCGTGCGCGAGAACTTCCTGATCACCCGCCATCTGCGGGATCACCTTTCCCTCATGGTCCAGCTCCTGCGAGGCTCGGACGCGGACCGCATCGAACTCGGCACCCTGCCGCGCTGAATGAGTGGATGCTCGATCCCCGAGATTGACCGTCAAATTCAAACAACAGGTCATTTTGAAGTAGGGGGTGGGGGAGCGCTCCGCTACAGCAGGCGAGTGTCGCCGGGCTCCGGGTTGAGCTCTTCCATCTCGCCGCTGGAGGTGAAGATCACGCGCTCGGCGATATTGGTGACGCGATCGGCGATCCTCTCGAGGTTGTGCGCCGCGAACAAGAGCTTCAGTGCCTGCGGGGTCTTTTCGCGATCTTCAATCATCATCGACAACAACTCGCCGAAGACTTGCAGATAGAGTTCGTCGATCCGATCGTCTTCCTCGGCGACTTTATGCGCGCCTGCGGCATTCCGCTCAACATATGCCCGCATAGCCTTGCGAAGCATTTCGCGCGTGACCTCGGCCATGCGAGGGAACCCCGGGGGCGGTTTAAGCGACAGGGGACCGCCGACGCCGGACACGGTTCGGGCGATCCCGGCGGCGTGGTCGCCCATGCGCTCAAGATCGCTGACGATATTCATCGCCGCCACAATCGCCCGCAAATCCCCGGCGGCCGGCTGCTGGGTGGCGATCAACGCCAGACAATCCTCCTCGATCTTGAATCGAAGCGCGTTCACATTGGCGTCGTTGTTGGCGATCTGTTGCGCCAGAGTTTCGTCCCTTGTGTCCAGAGCGCGTGCGGACTGCTCGACCGCCTCGTCGACCATGCTCGCCATTCGCAGCATGTCATCCCGAATGGGTACCATCTCACGGTCGAGCGCACCCCGGCTCCGTCCTGAGCCTGCCGAAGGGTTGTGCGCCGTCATCGCCGGCCCCCGAGCGAGGCTTCGGCCGTGCCAAAGCTCGGCAGCGTTGCCAGACCTCCGGTCTCCAGAAGATCGGCGAAGTGCTCGGGCAGGCCCGAACATCGGATGGCCCCGGCTGCAGCCTTGACATCGTAGTCGACTCTGCGGTACGAGACCTGGATACGCCGACCCAGGCTGACTAATGCATATCCGGCCCGCACGTCGCCATCCCGCGGCTTTCCGACCGTTCCAGTGTTGACAAACAAGGTGCCGGCCACGGTCTTGTGATAGGGCAGATGGGTGTGACCGAAGAAGAGGACCCCCGTCCCGGCCAGCTTGGCGATCCGCTCGAATGTAGCCAGGGGACGATCTTGGTACAGGTACTCGTTGATCTTGCGCGGGCTGCCATGAACGAGGAGTATCTTCGGCCGACTTTCTTCCAATCGAATCTGCATGGGCATCTCACGCAGGTACGCTTTGAGATCGGGGCGCGTGTTTTCCCGCGACCAGTACAGTGATTGCTTGCCCAGACGCTCCTCGTACGGCTCTTTGTACACGCAGCCGCAATCGTCCATGTCGAAGCCGACACCTTCGTCGTAGTTGCCCATCACGGCTGGGATCGATCGATCCCGGAGGAACTCGACGACCTCGTTGGGGAACGCGCCATATCCGACCAGGTCCCCCAGACAGTAGACCGCATCAGGTCGCTGAACCTCGATGTCCTGCCATACAGCCTGTAGAGCATGCAGGTTCGCGTGGATATCGGAGATAACAGCCAGCCTCATGGCGGCTCCTCCTATGTAGCTCGCCGACCCTCAGCCAAAACGACCGGTGACGTAGTCATCCGTACGCTGGTCTTGAGGACGTGTGAAGATCTCCTTGCCACGTGCGTATTCGACCAGCTGTCCGTTCAGGAAGAACGCCGCGTAGTCGGAAATCCGGGCGGCCTGTTGAATACTGTGCGGGACAAGGACAATCGTATAACGCTGCACGAGGTCTTGGAGTGACGCCTCCACTTTGCCGGTTGAGATCGGGTCCAGACCCGAGGTCGGTTCGTCCAGCAGAATGACCTCCGGCTCAAGCGCCAGGACCCGGGCCAGGCATAATCGTTGCTGCTGTCCGCCCGAAAGCGCCACCGCCGGCTCGTCAAACCGATCGCGCACTTCGTCCCACAGGGCCGCGGCCCGGAGGCTTCGCTCCACGGCCTCCGAAAGCCGGGAGTGATCCCGCTCGCCAGCCAGCTCCAGCCCATAAGTGAGGTTTTGACGGATGCTCATCGGCAGTACGACCGGGCGAGCGAAGACCATTCCCACTCGACGACGCAGTGCGATCGTGTCTGTCTCGGGGCTGAGGATATCCTCCCCGTCCAACCAGACGTGGCCAGATAGGGCAGCGACATCCGCCAGGTCATTCAAGCGGTTGAGGGTACGCAAGAGCGTGGACTTGCCCCCGCCGGCGGGACCAAAAAGGACAGTGATGGCATTGGCCGGGATCGTCAAGTTGATTCCCTGAAGGGACTCGGTTCCATCCGAATAGGCAACACTCAACCCCTCGATGACGATCTTGGCTTCTTCACCTGGGGGAGCGCTGACCAGACCTACCTTGGAATCAGATGACAAACCCTTTCTCCTCATTGAGTACATTGCCAGCCGCGACAACCACCACCTGCTACGAGTCGTACACCCTTATCCGACCCACCGATAACTCTGGGCTGCCGGGCTCTGGAGCGCCGCCACCAAGAAGAGGCTGGCTGCCTCCGTCGATTCCCTCAGGGAGTGTACCTAACCTCTCAGTCGAATGAGATGGCGTTCGGGCATCCGTGCAGATCGGACCGTTGAGCTCCGACCCACTCCAATGACCGCGGCTTAGTCTTCACCATTGTCTCCTTGCGCGGGCGCGAGACCGGATGAGGGTGGCGACCAGGTTCAGGATGACGATGAAGCTCAACAGGACCAGGGCCGTTCCGTACTGGATGCGGACGGGCATGCCCGGAACCTGAGTCGAGATCACGAACAGGTGGTAGGGCAGAGCCATCGTGGAGTCCAAGGGTGAGGTGGGCAGCCGCGGCAAGAAGAATGCTGCCACGGTGAAGAGGATGGGGGCGGTCTCGCCGGCGGCGCGCTCCAGGCCGAGGATCACACCGGTGAGGATTCCCGGCAACGCCTGGGGCAGGACGATTCGGCGAATTGTCTGCCAGCGTGTTCCCCCAAGGGAAACACTTACAACTCGGAAGCTGTAGGGGACGGCGCGCAGCGCCTCCTCTGTTGTGCTTATGATCACAGGCAGAGTCATGACAGCCAAAGTAAGCGAACCGGCCAAGATGCTTGTGCCGAACCTCAGGAATAGCACGAACAGCCCCAGGCCGAACAGGCCATACACGACAGAGGGGATGCCAGCCAGGTTGATGATCGCCAGGCGGATGGCACGGGTCCAGCGGCTATCGGCCGCGTACTCGGCGAGATAGATTGCGGCGCCGAGGCCCAGGGGAATCGCCACCGCTCCCGTGCCCAGCGTAAGCCAGAAGGTTCCGACGATGGCCGGGAAGACTCCGCCGGAGCGCATCCCATCTTTCGGGAAACCCGATAGGAACTCCCACGAAATTGCAGGTACGCCCTGCCAGGCAATGTACAGCACCACAAGTAGGATCGGGGCGGCCGTTGCCAATGCGACCAATGTCAGGCCGGCAAAGCCGATCCTTTGCCTGAGCCTCCGGGCACCTGTCAGTCTGGTCATGAGCCTAGTTCCATGCCTCGCTCCCACTCTTGGGTGGCAACCCCCAACTAGGAGAGAATCCTCTCCGCGCGCTTTCGTACCCGGAACACCAGACTCGAGGCCGTCAGGTTGACCGCAAGCGATATTACGAAGAGCACGATCCCGATCAAGAACAAGACGTGGTAGTGCACGCTTCCATTGGCGACCTCGCCCATCTCGGCCGCGATGGTTGCCGTCATGGTTCTGGCCGGGTGGAAGAGGGCTCCCGGTCCGGTCGGAACCACCGGAGCGTTTCCAGTCACCATCATGACCGCCATCGTCTCACCGATCGCCCGTCCCAGGCCTAGCATAACCGCAATCAAGACACCCGATCGAGCGGCGGGCAGCGTGACGCGCCAGATGGTCTGCCAGTTGGTCGCGCCCAGCGCCAGTCCTGCCTCCCGGTAGGAGCGCGGGACGGCATCCAACGCGTCCTCGGCCACGCTGACGATGGTTGGAATAGCAATGCCGCCGAGTAGCAGGGCACCCGTAAAGGCCGTCAGACCCGTGGGGAGATCTAGGGTCGTGCGTACCAGTGAGGTGAGGACCAGGATCCCCAGGAAACCAAGCATCACTGACGGGAGGCCGCCCAACAGTTCGATGAGGGGTTTGAGGAGCTCCCTCACCCAGCGGGGAGCAATCTCCGCAATGTAGATCGCCGTCCCTAGTCCGAAGGGGATGGCGATCATGGCGGCGCCAGCCGTGACAACGAGGGATCCACCGATCAAGGGTAACAGCCCGAAGTATTCCTCGATGGGATACCATCGACTGCTGATGAGAGAACGCAGCGGAACCTCGAATAGAGTCGGGGCACCCTCGCGCACCAGGAAGATGAAGATCAGGCCAATGAACAGGATCGCCGAGTACCCGGCTGTCTTGATCAGGCGTGTGATGACGAACTCGCTCCAGGCCACTTTGTCCATTATCTGATCAGGGTTCCAGCGGGACGAAACCGAGGCTGCTCACGATCGCCTGGGCGTCTGGACCAAGGATCCAATGCAGATAGGCTGCAATCTCGCCGGCCGGTTCGCCATCTGTATACACATACAGGTCGCGCGAGAGCGGGTAGCTACCAGATTCCACAGTCGCCGCCGACGGAACCTCAAAGCGGCCGGAGGCATGCCGCGCCACAGCCACAACTTTCAGATCCGGAGTGACATAGCCCAGGCCGTCGTAGCCGATGGCATTCGGGTTCTGACGTACCTCGGCCGAGATTCCTTCCGAGGATGGCAGGAGCAGAGTTTCGGGCGCGAACAGGGTGGTGTCCTGGCTATCTCCGCGGCGGACAACCTGCTCCAGGAAGTAGACATGAGTGCCCGAATTCGTCTCCCGCGATAGACGAACGATCGGACGGTCCTCACCGCCGACCTCGGCCCAGTTGTTAATCACTCCGCTGTAGATGTCAGAGAGTTGATCGATCGTCAGGTGGTCGACCGGGTTGTTGGTATTGACAATGATAGCAATGGCGTCTCGAGCGACAACCAACTCTACGGGATCGACGCTGTTCGCCTGGGCTTCGGATGTCTCCTCCGGCTTGATCCTGCGAGAAGCGTTGGCAATGTCCACCGTGCCGTTGATCAAGGCCGCGATGCCTGTGCCCGATCCGCCTCCGGTCACGGAAATGCGCACCTCCGGGTGGGACGCCTGGTAGGACTCGGCCCACGCCAATGCCAGATTCACCATCGTGTCTGATCCCGTATTCACGATCGTTGCGGAAACGATGGCCGTGGGCTGGTTTCCGTTGGGCGAGGAGCCACCGCAGCCGGCCAGCGCCAGGGCGGTCAGCAACAGAGCCAACTGAGCGTGGAGCGGAGGACGCATTGCCAGGAATTATATTCAGTGAGTGCTACGGGTTCAAGTTGAGGCGAGTGCTCCTTCAGCCCGAGAGAGGATCGCGGGCTCGTTCTCCACACCGTACCGCAGGTCGGATCACCCACCTGCCACTACGAGGAATACGGTCGGGGATCGATAGTGTACAATGCCGACGATGCACGAAACAGCATCCTCCCCGAAGGTTTCCGTTCACGACCTCGATTTCTTCTATGGCCCAGTGCGCGCCCTGAGCGGTGTCTCGCTCGATATCCGGGCTAGCCAGATTACGGCGCTAATCGGCCCCTCGGGTTGTGGCAAGTCCACTTTCTTGCGATGCCTGAACCGAATGAACGACACCATTCCAGGGGCGAGGCTGACGGGAGAGGTTCTCATCGACGGTGAGGAGATCTACGCACCCGACGTGGATGTGGTCGACCTACGCCGCCGGGTCGGAATGGTCTTCCAGAAACCCAATCCTTTTCCGCAATCGGTGTTCGACAATGTGGCGTTCGGGCCACGGGTGCTTGGCCTTGCCGGGACTCGTGCCGAACTCGAGGAACGGGTTGTGACTTCGCTGCAAAGGGCCGCGATCTGGGACGTGGTGAAGGACGACCTCAATGGTGGGGCGCTCGAGCTCTCTCTCGGAGAACAGCAGCGGCTGTGCGTTGCCCGGGTCCTCGCAGTCGAGCCTGATGTGATCCTGATGGATGAACCGTGCTCGTCCCTGGATCCGATCGCCACGCTTCAGATCGAGGATCTGATGCAGGAGCTCAAAGAACGCTATACGATCGTCATTGTCACTCACAACATGCAACAGGCGGCCAGAGTGTCGGATCGGACCGGCCTGTTCTGGTTGGGCGAGCTCATCGAGTTCGACGACACCCACAAGATCTTCACTCGGCCAGCGCACCCCCAAACCGAAGCGTACATCACCGGCCGGCACGGATAGTGCCTTAAAGACAAGGCAGCGCCGCTCGCGTTGGCCCGGGGATACAGCCGGCCGTCCTGGTCTCGGGCCCAGGGATTTCCCGCAGCTCAGATCAGGTGAGGTGACGTCGGCATATGCACCCGATTTGTGTTGTCAGCGGAGGTCCCGCTCAGCGGGAAGACCTGTAGAACGTGAAGGGCTCGTTCGTGAAATAGTGATACAGAATCCGATCGGGAAAATCCCGGGCCAGCTCAGTATCTTGATCACCGCCGAGGAAGATGGTCAGGAGCGTATCATCCGTCGACGAGAAAGGCGGGGCAAGCGTCAGCAGGGCACCGTACTCGGTCCAGTGGTATTCCGGATGCACCACGATCAACGCCCGGCCAAGATCTGCCGCCTGAATCGGGGCCAAGGCCTGACGCGAGATGCCATACAGGTGTCGCATGCTGGCCAGGCGGGCCGGAAGGTAGAAGACAATATCGACCGCGATCAAACCGGCTAGAAGCGCCGTCACTGCCCTGCGGCGAACTCCAATCAGGCTACGGGCCTTGACCGACCAGCCGCCGATGAAGGAGATCCCTGATGCACTCACGATCGCGAGCCCCGGCAGGGCTTCGTAGTAGTAACGCGGTCCGTAGAGCCATGAGCCGATCCAGTAAAACGAATAGGCCAGGAGCAAGCCGGGAAGGACGGCGAATGCCAGCCACGCACCGGTGCTCTTACGGAGTGAGAATAGTCCAAAGGGCAAGAAGATCCACGAGATATATAGCCATCCGAACAAGTCATGCATGCCTGCGCGCAAGCTGAAGCGGGCATTGCTGTAGGCCAGGCTGAGATTGTGTCCGGTCGAGGTCACACCTATCCCGGGCCCGAAACCCAGCCGATCGTACGGCCACCACAGAGTGTACAAGTTCAGCCACGGGTCGCCCGTCAGACTCCCTTGCCACACGGGCAGCAGAGCGGCGATCGCAACCGCCAGTCCTCCAAGGCCGAGCAACCGCTTTCGCGCTCCCGGTCGCCCTCGGAGCAGGATCCATATCGCGTGAACAGCAAAGGGCAGCGCTACGCCGACCGCCGTCAGCGGTCGGGTCAGCGCGAGTAGTCCCAGTGAGGCACCCGCCACCGAGACGAGGATCGCCGCCGGCGGGTGATCGGTTGAGGAGGAAGCATCCGCTGCGATGAACAGGTCGATCCACGCCAGGATGAACGCCAGACTGAGGAAAAGGCTCAGCCCGTGCGAGAGAAGCGAACCCGAGATCATCACAAACATCGGCGAGATCGTGAGGAGCACGGCCGCGAGGAGCCCAATCCAGGCCCCAGCGATCTTCGAGCCCAGCCGAAAGGTCAACCACACCGCCAGACTGGCCAGGATCGGGTTGATAAACCCATCTGCCCCGAAGCGAACCCCGAGCGACAGAGCGGCCGGCCAGCCGGGAGGGTACTTTGAGAAGCGCAGTCCGTTGTAGTCAACAACAAAGGGGATGAGAAACGAATTCTTGTCAGGCGGGGTGGGCAGTGCGGCGTGCCCCTGAGCGAAGACATGCGCTGCCCAAAGGTTCGAGAAGTCATCCTCGATGTGCGGAAGCCGCTCGTAGACGACCTGACCGACCCATACGGACAGGAGAAGCGCGATCGCAGCGGCAACACCGGCACCGATCGCCGGCAATCGCGACCTCACGCCATCCTCTGCCCATTGGCCGCCCCTACGGCATTCAGAGCTCCACGTGCAGCTTCGTGCAGTGATCCGTTTGAGACGAGAACACCGACGTTGTTGACAAGCTCGCGACCGGCTGTAAAATCGAGCGACTTCCCCTCGAGGTCGGTCACGCGCCCTCCGGCCTCCTCCACGAGGATCGAGCCGGCAGCTTGATCCCAGATCTTCTCTCGGTAGTCCGGTCTTGACGGAGAAAGCAGGCGGAAAATGAGATCTGCTTCACCCTTTGCCAGGAGCGCATACTTGGCTTGGCTGTCCATACGTATTGGAGCCTCGGTGCAGCCGAGCGCGTCGGCCAGCTCGTCCAGCAGACCTTCGTCCGTATGGGCCGCCTCAAACGATCGCAAGATCCGGGCGAGTCGAGGATCACGCCGCTCAGAAACGACGACGCGAACGAGGTCCCCATCCTCCAGATCGGTTGCCCACGCGCCTTGACCTCGGACGGCCAGGTAGGCGCTGCCGCTGTCACCTTGGGCCGCGTTCGGCCCGGGGAGACCAGGACAGCCAAGCGCGCCTGCGACGACTTGGCCGGAGAGGATCAACGCCACCGCCACCGCATACTGGTCGCCGCGCAGGAACCCTTTGGTCCCATCAATCGGATCGAGCACCCAAAACCGTTCCGTGGTGGCTCCCATGCCACGATCGATCCAGTCACACACTTTCGTCTCATCCGCGCCCGGGCGGAGGAGCGTGACAAACCCCACAACGCTCCGCAATAGCTCTTCACCATCCACTTCCCTCAAGGCCTGGCTGCCCTCCTCGGCGACGAGTGGGTCGTCGGGGAATGTCTGATCGAGCATAGCCGCGACCACCGCCTGAGAAGCGAAATCGGCAACCGTCACCGGCGAAGCATCCTGCTTCGCCATGCTTTGCACGACCATGTACTGTTGCATATGGCGTACGAACCGGGCGGCGGTCCTGACCGCCTGGAGCGCGAAAGCAGCTTCGAACCCGAATTGGGGGAATCTCACTGTGCTCAGCTCCGGACGTGAGCGATTGGAGGGCTCAACGCGCCCGGTCGGGGTCGGCGCACAAGCGTTCGGCCCGACCCGGCCACGGTACAATCATTGTAAGCGCATTCGATGGACCGACGGCTCAAGATCCTTCTTCTGGCTACCCCACCGGTCATGCTGGCCTGCTCTTTGCTCAGCAGCCCACTCGCCACGCCGACGCCGCTGCCAGAACCTACGGTCAGCTCTACCGCCACAGAGCCTCCGCTTGCCTCTTCAACAATGACACAGTCGCCCGAGCCTGCAGCGACCTTCACGCCCGCCGCCCCGCCTCTGGCAGGCGAGTTGCCCGATCCGGGCGTCTTCGAATGGGCGCAGTACGTCGGTGGTCTCTCATACCCGATCGATATCAAGAATGCCGGCGATGATCGACTGTTTGTTGTCGAGCAGGCGGGTCTGATCCGCATCGTGACTGGAGGCGAGCTTCTTCCCGAACCTTTCCTCGACATCCGCGATCGCGTCAATGCCGACGGCAGCGAACGCGGCCTTCTCGGATTGGCCTTTCATCCGGATTACCACAGCAACGGCTTTTTCTATGTCAACTATACCGGTGTCGGCGGAACGACGCATATCGCGCGATTCTCCGTGGGGGACGATCCAAACCAGGCCAACCCTTCGAGTGAGATGGATCTGCTTCAGGTGGCCCAGCCGTACCGTAATCACAACGGCGGTGGATTGGCTTTCGGTCCCGACGGATACCTGTACATCGGCTTGGGGGATGGTGGATCGGCCGGTGACCCTCAGGGCAATGCGCAGCGGGTGGATACGCTGCTGGGCAAGCTTCTGCGCCTGGATGTAGATTCGGCGCAACCCTATGCGATCCCGTCGGACAATCCGTTCGCCAACGAGGCTGGCCGCCCGGAGATTTGGGCGTACGGTTTGCGAAACCCTTGGCGCTTCGCTTTCGACTTTCCGACTGGCCAGCTGTTCATCGGTGATGTGGGCCAGGGTGAGTGGGAGGAGATCGATTGGCAGTACCCGGGGGCTCCCGCGCCGGCGAACTATGGATGGAACTTGCGCGAAGGGGCCCACGACTATCGAGGCGGAGAAGCGCCCGATCTTGTAGATCCGATTGCCGAATACACCCACGCGGATGGGTGCGCCGTCACAGGCGGCGGCGTCGTTCGAGATCCCGGATTACCCGAATGGCAGGGGGTTTATCTGTACGGCGATTACTGCTCGGGGAAGATCTGGGGGCTCCTGCAAGGCGGAGGCGGCTGGCACTCCGGCCAGCTTTTCGACACGCCTTTCAGCATCACTTCGTTCGGCGTCGATCGCGCAGGAGCCGTGTACCTGGCCGACTACGCCGGCGCGCTGTATCGATTGCAGCGGAAGCCTTGATCCACCTCGAATCACACAACGCGGGGCTTCTCAAGCACTGTCCCCCCTAACGAATAAGCAGTACGACGAGTACTGCCAGCAGCCCAAGGGCGACGACCGTGCTCAGCAACAACCCGCTGACCAGAACTGAAACAGCAAGGGTGGACCGGGTTTGCGGGGAGGCCAACCGCGCTTGGGCCGAACTGCTTGCCCGCGCCGTCTCGCCTACTGACCGGCCGATCAAGTAGAGCAGGGCAAGGATCACAACCGCGGTCAGAATGGCCGGGGCGAAAAGTAGGGCCAGCCGAAGGAACGTCTCCGGTTCGAGACGGGACATCAGCCGCTGAAACCGATCCGGCTGGACGTAGGAAACCCCTAACGCGATCAGAGACAGGGCGAGCATCGACACACTTGACACCAGGATGAGGCCGACCACTGTTCGCGTCGTTCGGGCTGGCCCGATGCCCTCTCGGTTCATCTGGGGGGCTTGCCTCCGGGGGAAAGCGAGCAGCATCGCCACGACGCCTATCCCCAGCAGGAGCACGGGCATCACTGGGACGAGGGGGCGCAAATACCGATCCCCAGGGAGAGGCTCAATCCAGCCGGAAAAACGGCCGGGCGCCACCAGGGAGAAGAGCAATACCAGAACGGCGACCAGGAATGCGGGTGCGATCAACCCGAGCGCCCAGCGGGCAAGCGATCGGGCAGGGTGGCGTGGAAGGATCACCGCCTGAGCCATCACGGACGGCTCAGGGCCGGCTGGGCCCGGCTCACGAGCGTACAGGAAGGCCAGCACAACGAGCGCGAAGAGCGTCGCCGGAGCGAAGAAGAGCACGGTCTGGATGAACTCGTCCGCAGGTAGCCGGGCGATCAATCCCCCAAAGCGAACCGGGGCGACGTAGAACAGAGCCAGCGCGGCAACGGAACCCAGTAGCATGGGTACACTGGGGATCAAGAACAGGATGGCGACCAGCCGCGTCGCATTCCATCTCTCCGGGCTCCCTTCCGAGGCGCGCTCGGGGTCGGAAGGGGCAGGGCTCGTCCGGGGGCGAGGGGTGTCGTCCATCATGGCCTTCCCAGGCTCCAGTTGGTCCGATGGCGCTAGGCGTCCATTCATCTGGACCAATGCATCAGGCTTACCGGCGATCCACGTCGATTCAGGGGTTCAGATCTACTTCAACACTGGCGAGGTGCACATCACCGCCGTAGGCCGGGCTTACATCTCGCACAACCACACGACCGGGCCCGGAGGCGGTGACGCTGTATGGGATGTCGGCGACGAATGGACCTGGCTGTCCCAGGTCCGGCGCGGCGACAATCACCGGCTGAGATGCGACCACGTTGCCGTCGGCATCGTACAGCTCAATGAGCAAGGTCTGTTCGAACGAGGCCAGGGCGACACCTTCGACGTGCAGTAGCCCACCGCTGACCGTCTGAGCCGGTTGAGGCTGGGCGATGGCGATGTCTTCGGGATGAGCCTTCACCGGAACGACCGTGGTCGGACCGCTGGAGACCAGCGTGACTCCGACCGAGGCCAGATGGGTCACCCCGCCATCACGCGGGCTCTGGCTGTACACCTGGATAAAGGCGTTGCCTCCTCCGGGGACGTTGAAGAATAGATCCGCCTCGAATGGCCCCCTCTGGCCGACGTCCGCCGCAATGGTCGTCGGTAAACTGGCGACTTCCGTTCCGTCGATAAGTACGAGTCTCACAACCAGCGTCTGCTCGAAGGTCGGATCGGCAAGCCCCTCGATGTGGATCGGGCTGGTGAGGTGCGAGGCTGGCCCGGGCTGGAGGATCAGGATCGCTTCGGCCAGCTGGCCCCCGCTGGCGGGCGCCGTGGTGGCTTCCGGCTGCGCTTCTGGAGTCGCCGCGGCACTCTCCACGGTGAACGTCAGCCGAGCTGCCGCCCTGGGCGTGGCCGTCGAGCCGGCTGCGGGCGGGTGCGTGGGCTCGGGCGGCCGAGGTCCCAGGAAGTTGCACCCGCTGAGCTGCAATGCAGCTATGCAGATCGCAGTCAGCGCACCTCGTCTCATCACGGTCTCTTCATCGCGCAGAACGAGTCTAACCGGTCGGGTACCATTTGACATCAGAACGTTTGTTCTATATAATCATGGCACACCTTGCCTGGGAGGTCTATGTGTGGTTTCGCCACAGGCCGCGTCTTGAGCTTGTCGAAGGGCCGCGTCCTGCCTGTCCCCCGGACGCAGGCCGGGGGGAGCCTGTCGAAGGGCCGCGTCCTGCCTGTCCCCCGGACGCAGGCCGGGGGGAGCCTGCCGAAGGGCTACATCCCGAGCAGCTTCAGTTCAAGGGCAATGTCTTGCCTGCCCATCTGTGCCTGCGCCAGGTGCAGGCAGGCCGCAGGTCAGGGAGCCTGTCGAAGGAATTCTTGCCCGAGGCCCAAGGCCCTCAGGGCGATCGACTGGCTTTCGAGATCGATGGCGAGCTCTCGGCTCAACTCAGCCTGACGGCGCATTCTCGTGGCCAGACCATTGGAGGGTTGATCGCCGACCTGATCGCACGCGGCCTGCAGCAGGATGCACTGCGATCACAGGCTGAGGCGGCATTGGCCTCCCTTACCCCGCGCGAGCAGGAGGTCGCCTGGCTGACCGCCCGCGGCCACACCAACCCCCAGATCGCCGAAGCATTGATCGTCTCACCCGAGACGGTCAAGACCCATGTCGCCCACGTGTTGGAGAAATTCGGCGTGCGAAGTAAGACCGAACTTCGCGTGCGCCTCCTCGATCTCGGCGTGCGCTGGTGGGAGGCCAACCACCGGGGGTAGGCAGCGACCTGCCTGCCCCCGTGCCCGCCGATTGCCATCTTCATCCCCCCGCAGCGCCGGGGCGCCCGGCTGTCCCCCACAATGTCATTCCGAGCGAGCCCGAAGGGCAAGCGAGGAATCCTCGCGACCTCCCATGGGCTACCTCGCCCTCTTTCGAGATCCACGCCTTTTGCTCGAATCCGTTGGCGGTGGTCGCGCCTTGCAGAGATGATGCGACGGACCCCTCAAGGCAGGTGAAGAGGGAAAACGCAATTCCCCCCCACCACCCCCCCCAAAAGCCCAACCCAAAAGTTTCTGTCCCTGACGAACTACGAGATAGACAAAGATCTGGACATCGGCTGTGATACGCTGCCGTGGCTGCCAGTAGAGGGTAACGGCCAGCGACCCTTCGCCCGGAAACGCGCCCGTCTCGTACCCCACCAGGTCGAGGCCGTTGGCGAACGATGCGCTCACGGGCAGCAGCGCAGGCGCCACGCCCTGCCAACGCGCCGCGGCAACC
>CAZGRL010000017.1:28992-59012 GCA_964528155.1 uncultured Anaerolineaceae bacterium | reverse complement strand
CAGAAGACCGTGGACTGACTTGCCACGGTATTCCCCCGATATTCCCTCTTCCGTCGTCCGCCGTCTGAGGTTTGTCGTCAGCAGCCGATCGCGCGAGGCCGGCGAGGTCGACTCGTTCCAGGTGCCCGGGTGTCAGACCGGCTTTTGGGCGGTAATCAGCGCTGAGACGGGTCGACCCTCCGGGATGCTTGCCCAGGCGCTGCCATCGGCCGGGATGACCTGAACCCCGGTGAAGCCGGCCTCCGTCAGCCCACGAGCGTAGTCATCTGCCGTCAATGCGCCCGTGACGCAAGCCGCCCAGCCATCTTCCACCGAGAGGAACTCGTCGGACATGGGGCCTCGTGTGACGATATCGGCCAGGCTGACTCTGCCACTGGGCACGAGGGCACGAAACATCTCGGCGAAGACGGCCGGTTTGTCCGGAGATAGATTGATCACGCAGTTCGAGAGGAAGACATCGACGGACTCGTCGTCGACGGGGAGGTCTTCGATGGTGCCACGGCGGAACGTAACATTCTCAACATTCAATCGATGGGCGTTCGCGTTGGCCAGTTCAAGCATCTCATCGGTCATGTCGATACCGATTACATGGCCTGAAGCGCCGACCCGGCGGGCGGCGAGGAAGCAGTCCAGGCCTCCGCCCGATCCAAGATCGACCACTCGTTCCCCCTCTGCCAGCGAGGCATTTACGAGTGGGTTGGCGCATCCGAACGATGCCCCGCTGATATCATCCGGGATCTCAATCAAGGCTACGCTGGAATAGGATGTGGAACAGTCACACGCCGATGGTTGGCAGCACTCGGCACCATCGATGATATTCCTTGCCTTTTCCCCGTAGTAATCTCGAACATCCTCGTGGATAGTCTCTCGTGTGTCCATGTATCTGCTCTCCCTGGAAGTCCTCACCTGGGTTACTACCATGACCTGTCTACCGAGATCACACTCCCTGCGCACTAAGATAGGCCGTCGCCAATAACGCCATGTGGATGAACTGCAGTCTTGCTCATGGCCGGCTTTCGTAGCGGGCCATGGAAAACTTGGCAGGGTGGAACGCTCACTCCACACCTCCAAGCAGGTCGTCATCGAATGCCAACTTGTCCAGGCGGACCTCGGGCGCGTAGCGTGCCACAAGCCGGCCGCAGCACTCTGCCACGTGTTCCTGGTTGAGGGTGTAGAAAGTCTGCCGTCCCTGGCGCCTCACGTCGACAAGCCCGGCGTCGCGCAGAAGGGCTAGGTGGTGGGAGACCGTCGGCTGGGTCACGCCGACGGCGTCCGCCAGCTCTCCTACGGACCGCCACTCGCAACAGCACAGACGCATGAGCTCCTGGCGGGTCTCATCCGACAGGGCCTTGGCGAAGCTCAACACGGTGGGAGCAGCTCGAGAATCCATAGATGACCATCTATGAATCTATCGCGGTTCTGGGGGTCGTCAAGCGGTCTTTTGGCGTTTCATCTGGCCCGCCTGGGCGGGCATGTTCTGCAATGCTTCCACCCGCTGTTCACACTTCCTCCACGATCTTCTGTCAGCCTCTCCTCAGAGGGGGAGCTTGGACAGACGGTCGGCCCGCTGGCTGTCCCGCCTACACGGTCGGGGTGGCAGGGTCAGGACCTGGTGCGAACTGGCTACCCCCGGCCCGAAAGGCCATTTTCGTTCAACCATTGACAACACGCTGTCAGGCTGTACCATTCGCTGGCTGGATGGTTAGGAGTGCGAACGAATCATGAGGAGCTGCAACCGGGAAGCCGCCATCGAGATTCTGTCGATCGTGCCGCATGTGATGCGAACTGTGGCCGCTGAGCTGCGGAGGTCTGATCGGGCCATCTTGCCCGGCCACTACCACGCGCTGACCATGCTGGCCGATCAGTCCTTCAGCCTGAGTGAGATCGCCGACCGGCAGCACGTCAGCCTTCCGACGATGTCTCGCTCGATCTCGACCCTGGTCGAGCGTGGCTGGGTCGAGAAGGTCCCCGACGCATCCGACGGGAGGATCACGCGATTGCAGCTGACCGATGAGGGCCGGATGGTGTTGGCCGAGATCCAACAAGTGGCGGCCGAGGCGGTCACCCGTCAACTGGCTGGTCTCACATCGCAGGATTGCCGCCGTCTGGTGAGCGGGCTGGGCGCGCTACATCAAGCATTCGAACATCGGAGTCCGGAACTGAAAGAGAGCATCCGGGCCGCGAGACGCCAACCGAGGAGTGTTTCGGAATGAACGCGATCCACGTAGAAGGGTTGACCCGAAAGTTCGGTGATTTCGTCGCGGTCAATGACATCTCCTTCGACGTTCACGAGAACGAAATCTTCGGCTTTCTCGGTCCGAATGGAGCCGGGAAGACGACGACCATCAACATGTTGTGCACGCTGCTGCGGCCAAGCTTGGGCCGCGCCGAGGTAGGGGGCATCGACGTCTCGTCCGATCCCGGCGCGGTTCGGCAATCCATCGGTCTGATCTTCCAGGATCCTAGCCTTGACGAGCAACTGACCGGCCGAGAGAACTTGCGCTTCCACGCGATGCTCTACAACGTCTCGACGGATGATTTCCGGCGCAGGTCGGACGAGCTCTTGACGATGGTCGAATTGACAGAGAAAGCCGACGACCTTGTGCGAACGTACTCCGGCGGGATGAAGCGGCGACTGGAGATCTCCAGGGGCTTGTTACACCGGCCGAAAGTGCTCTTCCTTGACGAGCCGACACTCGGCCTCGATCCCCAAACCCGCCGTCACATCTGGGAGTATCTGATCCGGCTGCGGGAGCGGCGAGGCATCACCATGTTCATGACGACGCACTACATGGACGAGGCCGAGAATTGCGACCGAATCGCGATCATCGACCATGGGCAAATCGTTGCACTGGATACACCGGAGGCGCTCAAGGGTCTTGTCGGAGGCGACATCGTCACGGTTCGTACATCCAACAACGATGCCGCGATTTCCAAGCTGACCAAGATTGCAGCGGTAGCCACACGGCGTGGCCCGGAGGGGCAGGTGATCGTTGAGACGGACAAGGGCGACCAGTTCATCCCTCACATGATGACCATCCTCGCCGACGGCAGCGAGCCGCTTGATGTTCACAGCGTCAATCTGCGCCGGCCGACGCTTGAGGACGTGTTCATAAAGCTGACGGGTCGCGCCATACGTGAAGAGGAAGCCAGTGCGAAGGACCGCATGCGGACGCGGAGACGCAGGTTTCGCGGATAGGTATGGGCGTTGGCGTCGCCATGGCGCGCGCCCGATAGGAGGAACCACGGATGAGTCCGATTTGGCGTGAATTGAAAGGCGCCTTCACGGTCTGGTATCGAGACGTACTGCGTTTCTCGCGGGATCGCTCGCGAATCCTGGCGTCTTTCGGCCAACCGCTGCTCTTTCTGTTCGTCTTTGGGGCCGGGCTGGCGCCGGCTATGACCGGGCTGGGCGGGGGACAACTCGACTTCAAACAGTTCATCTTCCCCGGGATCCTGGGGATGGCTGTGCTTTTCACCTCGATCTTTTCTTCCGTCTCGATCGTCTGGGACCGGGAGTTCGGTTTCCTGAAAGAAGTCATGGTGGCGCCCGTCTCGCGGACGGCGGTCGCCTTGGGCAAGGTCGCAGGGGGAAGCACAGTTGCCATGTTCCAGGGAATCCTGATGCTGATCTTCGCTCCGATCCTGGGGATCAAGTTGACGGTGGGACAGCTGACGGCCCTGATCGGCCTCATGCTCCTGCTGGCGGCCGTCATGACGTCCCTGGGGATCCTGATCGCTGCCCGGCAGCGCACGATGGAAGGCTTCCACATGATCATGAACTTCATCCTGCTGCCGCTGTTCTTCCTGTCTGGAGCCTTCTTCCCGCTTCAAGGCGTCCCGCTATGGATGGAGTGGGTCTCCAAGATCGACCCGGTCACCTACGGCATCGACCCGTTGCGTTTCGTGGCCCTCCGAGAGAGCCTGCCGGCCGCCGTCCTCCAGGAGATGACGCTGCATCCGGTTGAGACCAACATCGCCGTCATGGCCGCCTTCGGGGTAGTGTTCCTGGTGCCGGCGATCTTGCTGTTCAGCAAACAGGATTGAGCCAAAGCACGTTCCCCGAACCGGGGATCCACAATGGGTCGCCTGTGCTCCCGATGCTGTCCACGGCGCCGGCTCCAGCGGGCCGCCGGGGACGGCGGCCCGAGCGGCGAGATCTCCCGCTCCCGACACGGGTATTTCGCCCCCTGCTCCCAACTCCGCCCTCGATGCCGGCTGCCCAGGCGGTCTGATCTCCGGCTCCCGATACGGGCATATCGCCCTCTGCTCCCGGCGCGGGTAAAACGCCCCTCTGCTCCCGACGCCGTCCACGGCGGCCCGAGCGGTGAGGTCTCCCGCTCCCGACACGGGTATTTCGCCCCCTGTTCCCGGAGTCGTCCTTGGCGCCGGCGGCCCGAACGGCAAGATCTCTTACTCCGGTCTCCGGTTCCCCGTCCTCCGTCTTGCGCTCAGCCCTCTGCGACCGTTGACAGCCATGCAGCGATCCGGTATGATCCAGTTGCAAGTCTTTGCAGAAACAAAGGATTGCGAATGTCGTGCGGCGAGAGGCTCGCCAAGGAGCTCCGTGAGCAAGGCTATCGGGTCACTCCGCAGCGGGCCGTGATCCTGGAAACGATCGCCCACATGGACGGCCATCGGACGGCGCAGGAGGTCTTCCGCGTCGCCGGTGAGCGCCTCCCCGGGCTGAATCTCGCCACCATCTATCGAACACTCGACACACTGCGCGCGGCCTCGCTTGTCGATCTGTTCGACGACGGCGGTGGGGTGACGCGCTTCTCCATGCGTGATCCTGAGCATCAACACGGACATCTTGTCTGCCGGAACTGCGGGAAGACGCTCACGTTGGACCCGGCCCATGCGGCTTCCCTGGCGCGAAAGATCACTCGGGAGACGGGCTTCCAGATCTCTCTTGATCACCTGACCCTGGCCGGCCTGTGTAAGGCCTGCTCCCGCGCCGCCGAAGAAGCCGCATCTTCCTCCTGACGAGGAACAATCCCTCGGAGGTCACTCATGTTGTTTTCACCCGTCCAGATGCACATTCCCGATGGCTTCTTGACACCGCTGGTGTCGGCCGTCGGCTGGCTGCTGGCCGCGATCGCCATCACGATCGCCATAAGGCAAACCAGAAAACAGCTCGGCGAGCGACAGATCCCTCTGATGGGGGTCCTGGCGGCTTTTATCTTCGCCGCTCAGGCCATCAACTTCCCCGTGGCGGCCGGCACATCCGGACATCTGCTGGGAGGCACTCTGGCGGCGATCGTCGTCGGTCCGTGGGCGGCCACCTTGATCATGACCTCCGTCATCGCCGTGCAGGGCTTGATCTTCCAGGATGGGGGGCTGGTGGTGATGGGCTGGAACATCGTCAACATGGGTGTGCTCACAGCCCTGACCGGATATGTTTGTTACAAGCTGCTCCGCCGCTCGATTGGCCAGTCGCCGGCATCGGCCGTGGCGGCGGCGTTCGCCGCCGCCTGGATCTCGGTTGAGGTCGGGGCGATGGCGACGTCCGTCGAGCTGGCCGTCTCGGGCAGCAGTCCGCTGAACCTGGCCTTGCCGGCCATGGTCGGAGTCCATGCTCTCATCGGCCTCGGCGAAGGGATCATCACCTCCGGCGCAGTCGGATTCCTGCAGACTACACGGCCGGAGATCCTCCGGGCGGGAGAGATGGCGCCCGGCCGGCGAGGTGCCGCGGGAGTGGTCGTCGGTCTGCTCATCGCCCTGTTTGTGGCAATGCTCTCCCCCCTGGCCTCACCATCTCCCGATGGACTCGAGTTCGTCGCCGAGCAGCACGGTTTTCTCGGGCTAGGATTGTCTGCACCGTATTCCATCCTGCCTGATTACACGGTGGGCATCATTCGAAACCCTGCGATCACCACGATGGTTGCCGTAGGGATCGGCACGCTCATCGTGTTCGCTGCGGCCTGGATCGTCGGACGAGCAGCCGTCAGACGACAGGGCATGGCCGATTAACGCCCTGCATTTCGACCTCACAGACCAATACCATCCGGCCCGAAGCAGCGTCCATCTTCTCGATCCTCGCGTGAAGGTGCTCGCCGCGGTGTCATTCGTACTGGCTATCGGACTGACACCGAACGGGGCCTGGTGGGGCTTCGCTGCGTTTCTGGTGCTGATTCTCTCCGCCAGTCGATTCTCCGGCCTGGGATGGTCCTTCGCCGCGCGGCGAGCATACATCGCCATCCCCTTCGCCTTGGCCGCCCTGCCACTACCCTTCACGGTCCCCGGCCCAGCCATCCTGACAGTCCCTGTCCTCGGGTGGACGGCCTCGGCCGCAGGCTTGATCCGCTTCTCCAGCATCGTGCTTCGGATGTGGATGGCCGTTCAGGCAGCGATTCTACTGACGGCGACAACGCGCTTTCCAGATCTGTTGTGGGCCCTCGGTGCGCTTCGGGTCCCCCTGACCCTGGTGGCGATCATCGGCTTCATGTACCGCTACCTGTTCGTGTTGGCCGACGAGGCGCTGCGAATGCTACGCGCCCGTGCCGCCCGCAGTGCCTGGCTGGGACGAGGCCGACGCCCATCTGTCCGTTGGCAAGGGCGAATCGCCGGGTCGATGATTGGAAGTCTGTTCCTGCGGGCCATTGAACGCAGCGAGCGGGTGTACGCAGCCATGAGCGCTCGGGGATACGACGGTCGCCCGCGACCCCAGAGCCTTCACCGGATGGAGAGCATCGACTGGGCGGCGTTGGGCATCGTCGGGATTGCCTTGGTAGCGGCACTCTTGGCCGGCCTGAGGATCTGAGCCGATGCACCACACGATCGACATACGCGGTCTTCGGTTCTCCTACCCTGACGGATTGCTCGCCCTGGATGGAATCGACCTGTTCATCGCTCCGAGCGAGAAGGTGGCATTGGTAGGCCCGAACGGCGCAGGCAAGTCCACCTTGATGCTCCACATGAACGGCATCTTGCGCGGCGAAGGCGAGGTTCTCGTATGTGGCACGCCCGTGAGCGATTCCACCCTTCCCGAAGTTCGGGCGGCCGTTGGGCTTGTTTTCCAGGATCCCGACGATCAACTCTTCTCCCAGACGGTCTACGAAGATGTCGCCTTTGGACCAACCTACATGGGGTTGCCGGAAGATGAGGTACGCAGCCGGGTGGCCGAGGCGCTGGCTGCGGTTGGGATGCAGGGAAGCGAAGCACGCGTCCCCCATCACTTGAGCGGCGGGGAGAAGAAGCGGGTAGCGATCGCCACCGTTCTGGCGATGAAGCCGGAGATCCTGGCCTTGGACGAGCCGACCTCGGGTCTGGATCCGCGCTCTCGACGCGGGCTGGTGGGTCTGCTGCGTGACCTGCCACAGACCATGCTCATTTCAACGCATGACATGCGCCTGGTCGCCGAGCTCTCCTCGAGGACCGTTGTGATCGATGGCGGTGTCATCGTGGCTGATGGACCGACGGCGGAGATCCTGTGGGACGGGCCCTTCCTCGAAGCGCATGGCCTCGAGAAAGCATGAGGCGGTAGACTCTCCGCTAGAGAATCCCTCTCAAACCCACCAGCGCTGTGTCTCGCAAGGGTCATCCATTTACCGTATGGAGGAATCGACTGATCCGTTTCGTGCTTCCATGGCTTGAAGATCGCCGCCGATGGTGGATCCTCATGGCAGCGACCATCGTCCTGGGATCCGCCTGGGTCTGGTTCGCCCGGGCGCCGGCCTCGGCCACGACCGGCGGCCGCATACCGAGCCCGAGGGAAGGATTCGCCGCCCCTGATTTCACGCTGCAGACGCTGGCGGGCGAACCCGTGACGCTGTCCGAATTCCGAGGCCAGGTCGTGGTCGTGAATTTGTGGGCCTCGTGGTGTCCACCATGCCGGGAGGAGATGCCGGCGCTTGAGCGAGCCTATCAGGCGCTGCCCCCCGAAGGGGTAGAGTTCCTGGCCGTCAACACGACTTATCAAGACAGCCTAACGGAGGCCGCTTCGTTCGCCGAGCGCTACGGGCTGAGCTTCCCGATACTGACCGACCAGACGGGCGAGGTCGCGCGTCTCTATCAGCTGAGGGCCTTGCCGTCGACGTTCTTCATCGATAGCTGGGGCGTGATTCGCAAGGTGGTCATCGGTGGGCCAATGAGCGAATCGACTGTCCGTTCTAAGGCAACCGAGTTGCTTGACGAGGGACGGTAATGCTCCCGATCCTGCAGATCGGACCGTTGGCCATCCAACTGCCCGGCCTCTTGGTCCTGGCCGGCATATGGTTGGGAACAAACATGATCGAAAAGCAGGCGGCCCGCCTCCGGCTGTCGGTCACGACCATCCAGAATATGGTCCTGCTCGGGCTCGTCACAGGCGTCGTCGGCGCCAGATTGGGCTATGCCGTTCGCTATCTTGACGTGTACCTCGAGGATCCAATCGGTTTGATTTCGCTTCAGCCGGCGACGCTGTCACCGGAATTTGGTATCTTGGTCGGGTTGATCACGTGCTGGGTTTACGGACAGCGAAGACAGCTTGCGTTCTGGCCGACAATGGACGCGCTGGCGCCGGGCCTGGCCGTATTCAGTCTATTCCTCGGGTTGTCCCATCTGGCGAGCGGCGATGCCTTCGGCGCGCCCACGAGTGTTCCCTGGGCGATCGAGCTCTGGGGTGCGCTGCGCCATCCGTCGCAAGTCTACGAGATTCTTGTGGCCGGACTCGTTCTGCTCGCCATCCTCCAGGCGGGACGGGATGAACCGTTCCCTGGGTTCAGCTTTCTGCTTTGGGCTGCCCTGGCTTCGGGCTCCCGATTGGTGCTCGAGGCATTCCGGGGCGACAGCGTGTTGATCCTGGGCGGGTTTCGGGCTGCGCAAATCGGCGCGTTCGCAATACTATTTCTGGCCCTCATCGTCTTGCGGCGGCTTGCACGGAGCGCCATTGTCACTGCTGCGGACCAAATCCCGCCTCCGCCGACCGACGCGATCTAGGCATTCATACCCCTCAACCGAGGTCTTCCGGCAGGGTGAAGCCGTCTGGCTAACTTCGATCACGCGTAACGGAGCATCGAAATCGCTCTGGAATCGGTGAAAGCCTTGGCCGCGCAAGTCCACGCGCCCACAAGGAAGCTCCAGCGGCCCGAAGATCCGGCCTCTTGCCTGCCACCGCGCTTGTTTCCTTTGCAGCGTTTCGTATGAAAGCCGGAGGCCGAATCTCGATACCACATGCGCGATGCAGCAAGGGTCCGGTCAATCGATGGAGCCGCCGCAATCGAACGCGCCGCTCAGAAGCATGATCAGGGGCAACCGATGGGAGGTTGCCCCTGAAGCCGAGCTATATCGATTGTCCTGTTGCCTGGCAGACTGCGCTCAAGTGGCGGTCCGCCACCTGAGTGTCGGCCAACCATCCCCCATCTTAGCTACCCCCGACGATGGTGTTCCATCCGTCGACGATGTTCTTCACGGCCGCGGTGAAGGATTCGAGACTCTGCGGGAAGTGAAGATTCGGGTAGGCGCTTTCGGGGAGAAGTTTACTCGCCACATCGGCCGGCAGTTGAACATCTCGTGTCGGGTGAGCATAGCCGGTGGCGAAGGCGATCTGACCCTCATCCGAGTAGAAGTAGTTTATGGCGAGTTTGGCGGCATTCGGATGGGGCGCGCGTGAGTTGATGTACTGGGCGAAGATCATCCCAACCGTGGCATCGCTCGGGATGATGACCTCGAGAGGCAATCCAGTAGAATCGCGCTTGGCAAAACCGTCGAAGTCGTACACAAGTGAGATCGGGCATTCCCCCTTCTGTACCGCTGCTACGTTCAACACAACACCTTCGCGCCAGTTGCCGCTCTCGCGCAGTTGCTGGAAGAAATCCAATCCGGGCTGAACATTCGACTCGCCGCCACCGTGCGCATACGCTGCCGAAAGCACCGAGGCGGTGGCGTAGGTCGAGACCCGAGGGTCGCGTGAGCAGATCATGTCGTGATACTCAGGCTTAAGCAGATCGTCCCAAGTCTGAGGGTTGTTCTCAACCAGATCCTTGTTCACCAAGAAGGAAATCGCCCCCCAGTAGGCGGAGGCCCAGCGTCCTTCGGGATCCTTAAAGTTGTCGGGGATCGTGTCCCAGTCTGGGCTCTTGTAGGTCATTGCGTAGCCCTTGTCGAGCAGTGTCCCCAGGAAGTCGTAGCCGATGTCGGCAACATCGAGCACCGGCGCGTCCTTCTCGGCGTCCAGGCGCGTGATCTGTTCGGCGCTCGTCATGTCGGTGTCTGTGTGGGTGATGCTGTAGCGGTCTTCCATGGTCTTCCACATGTACCCCAGGTTGACCCAGTCGTCCGACATGCCGTAGCTGTTCAATTGCCCTTCCGCCTTCGCTCCCTCTTCGAGGGATACGGCAGGAGCCGGTGTCGCGGCCTGGGCACAACCACTGACGAGTATGGCAACAACGAGCAAGATGCTCAGAAGGGTTGCTCTGGTTCTCATAGCCAGCTCTCCTCATTCCTAGATAGTCGGTCGAAAGCCACACGGAGCAACGTCACTTGGCAAATCATCATTCCTGTTCCACTAGAACCAAATGAAACCTCCTTTCGCGCCTCATCAAATCTGGCCGCCTGGTGGCGGATTTCACAGGCGACACGCGGCCGAGACGTCGCCATGCGGTTGGATAGGAAGAGCGGTCCCTTTTGATCACGATGTCGACTTGAAGGTACGCGGCTCACCGGGCACCGATCGCCTCCTCGCGCACCCCTCCGGCGCGCCGGGTAAGACGAATGAGCGCAAGGGAGGTCAGCCAAGCGATGATGAAGCTGATCACCGCCAGGGCGCTGGCCTGACGCCCGTCAAACCGGGTGAATTCCACCAAGTAAATTGGGAAGGTCTTGTAGCGAGCTCCGACAAGCAAGTTGGCGAGCGTGAATTCGACAAACACAAGGGAGAAGACCAGGAGGGCGCCGCTTACGATTCCGGCCGTGATGTTGGGCACGATGACGCGGACCAGGACCGTACCCCAGCCGGCACCCAAGGTTTGAGCGGCTTCCGTCAGAGTCCTGATATCAACGGCGTTGAGGGCGTTCACAACTGGTCGGTACATGAATGGCAGGCCGATCACGCTGCAGGCCAGGATCAACATGCCCGGACTGTAGACGATGGCACCACCAAAGCGGGCGTAGGTCCTGAGGAGCGCCAATGCCAGAACGACGCCGGGTATTCCGAATGGCAGTGTCGTCAGGAGATCGATCAGTGGCTTGGCTCGGGGCACCCGGATATGCGCCCAATAAGCGGTGGGCGTGACCAAAAGCACACACACTGCCATCGTTGAAAGGGAGATGATGATCGTGTGTACAAGGGTTTCGCCGAATGCCCTTCGGGCGGTAACCGCCTGCCACCACTCAATCGTCAATCCTTCGGGCAGGATGGTGCGGTCCCAACGAACCGCGAAAGAGAATGCCACCGTTGCCAGAAGTGGGACAAGCATATAGGTCAGGAAGAACCCGATGACAAACGCCCGCCCAAGGCTGGTGCTTCTCACTCCATCCACCTCCCGGCGCGAGCACTGGCCCATTGATACCCGGCCACGCACAAGGCCATGATGGCCAGGGATACGGTTGCCATGGCGTCGGCAATCCCGGGCTTGAGTTGGACCTCCCCGCGGATAAGAGCAGCAATCTGGATGGTCACCAGGTTGATGTCGGGTCCGGTGAGGGTCCAGGCGGTGGCATATGCGCCGAAGGAGTGGGCAAAGAGGAGCAGAAAGCCGCCCAGAAGCGCCGGCCCGAGGATCGGCAGGCCGATGCGTAGCCAGTATTGGAGCGCCGAGGCGCCCAAAGTGAGAGATGCTTCTCGCCATTCCTGGCGCAGACCAAGCAGGGAAGGTTGGATCAACAACACCATCAGGGGCATCTGAAAGTACAGGTATGCCAGGACAAGACCCGAGATGGAGTAGATCCGGAAGCCCGGGTAGAGCGCGATGCCGAAGATCTGGAGCAAAACCTGCGTCACGACTCCCGTCGAACCCAGCGTGACGATGAATGCGAAAGCGAGCGGGGCGCCTCCGAAGTTCGTGGCGACGTCGGCCAGGGCCGTTGTGGCTTCGCGGATGTGCCTGTTCCGTGATGTGACGATCGCCTGACTGATCAGCGTTCCCAGCACGACCCCCAGGCTGGCTGTGGCAGCAGAGAGCTTGATCGTATTCACAAACGATCTCGTAATCAGTGGCGCGGTGGCCTCACGGTAGTTCTCCAAAGTGGGCCATATGCCTTCGGTTCTGAAACTCGAGGCGATGACGGTCAAGATCGGGATGATTTCGAGGGCAACCCCAAAGACCAGAAAGGGGATCAATGCGGACCACGCCGAAACCGACTTGATCCGTGCCCGAAAAGGGCTTCGCCGGACGTCGTCGCTTGACCCGGTGTCGGATGGTTGTGGCGATCTCCAACCTACCATCAAATGGTTCCTCTCATAGCGAGTCAGACCATCCGTCGCGCCCGACCGCGACCGGACCCTTGAAATACCTTCTCACCTCGGCCGCAATGTCGGTCGCCAGCGCCGGAGGGTAGAGATGTGTCAGGACTACTTTCTGTACATTTGCCCGTCTTGCGACTTCGCCCACCTGCTTGGGAGTGAGGTGATCGGGAGTCCGCCAGCCATCGGGTAGCGAGCATTCGATCAGAAGCAAGTCGGCCTCCGCGGCCAGCCTGGTGATCCCTTGCGTGGTGGCTGCGTCGCCGGTGTAGACCAGACTCTTGTGACCGTCGGAGATGCGGTATGCCAGGCTTGTAGGAGTGTGTCCGGTGAGTTCGGTCTCCAGACTCCAGGTCTGGAACTCGAGTCTCTCAGCTCCCAGCTCGTGGATCTCAATTGGGAATCCCTCTGGCGCCGTGCCGTCGAACAGATCGAACAGACGACGGAGCGTTTCCTTGACGCCGCGCGGTCCCACAAGAATGACCGCCTCCGTGCGCTTCCAGCCCGGCGTCGCGTTGTTGGCCTGGAGAAAGGTCAACAGGTCGAGTGTGTGGTCGGTATGCAGGTGCGTGAGGACGATATAGCTCAGGTCCCGGTAGCTGATCCCTTGCTCTGCAAGGCGCACGACCGTTCCAGGGCCAGCGTCGAGCAGTATCGGTGTGCCGTCGATCTCGACCAGATGCCCGGCAGGGCTGTGGTCGGGATATGGGATGCAAGTGCCGGCTCCGAGGATGGTCAATTTCATGGGAGGGCCTTCGCTGTGTATTGAAATGCCAGCGCCCTGACTTCTGGCGGCTCCTGCTGAATGATTCGAACGCTCGCGCCCCCCATGTCCTTGACGGCGCATGGACGAGCTTGACTCCAGAGGGTGATCATACTTCCGGGACGCGGGCGTAGCGTACGGCGGGCGGTCATCAGGTTGCCATCGTCTGGCAATGATGCGGTGGGAATGCCACCTTGACGGTCTGCCCGTGCGAGAAGTGCTCGACGTCTGCCGGCACGTCGCACACCAGCCTCTCGGATCCGGCGGAGACGGTCAGGCGTGTCAAGGAGCCCATGAAAGTGATCGTCTCGATGATTCCAGGTACAACATTCTCTCCTTCCGGGTCGGAGGTTTCGGGGAGGAGGACGCGGACATTCTCCGGGCGTACCAGCACGACAACCTCCCTGCCGACCAGGCGATCCGGGACGGATGCCTTCAGCAGCCATTGTTGGCACCGCACACTCCCCGAATCGATCGCCTGGCCGATGAATTGATTGCCGGTGCCGACGAAAGCCGCGACGAAGCGCGAGCGAGGGCTTCGGTAGATGGCTTCGGGGCTGTCAACTTGTTCGATGCGACCGTCACGCATGATCGCCACTCGATCCGAGATGGACAAGGCTTCTTCCTGGTCGTGGGTCACATACACGGTCGTGATTCCAAGCTCGGACTGAATACGTCTGATCTCACCACGCAGAGCGACGCGGACCATGGCGTCCAAGGCGCTCAAGGGCTCATCCAGGAGAAGAAGATGTGGCTGAACCGCCAGTGCCCGCGCCAGCGCCACCCTCTGCTGTTGCCCGCCCGAGAGTTCTCGCGGGTAGCGTGTCTCCACGCCCTCGAGGCGAACCAGGCGCAGCATTTCGGAGAGGGTCCGGTCGATCTCCCCTCTGGGCCGACGGGCGACCTCGAGGCCGAATGCGATATTGCCGCGAACACTGAGGTTGGGGAAAAGGGCGTAGGCCTGAAAGACCATGCCCGTCCCGCGTCTATTCGGTGGCAGCATAGTGAGATCACGCCCGTCAAGAAGGATCTTCCCCGAGTCGGGCATCTCCAGGCCGGCGATCATACGCAGCGTCGTTGTCTTGCCGCAGCCTGATGGACCGAGCAGCGAGATGAACTCCCCCCGGTCAATCGACAGACTGAAGTCCGTGACAGCGGAGGTCTTGCCGAACTGCTTCTGTAGTTCGATGAGGTCGAGATAACCCATCCGAAATGCCTCTCAAACGCGCCCGCTTCAGTGTGTCCGTACTTGCGTGTGATCCGCCCTGGGCCGGCGCGCCAGGCCGACCTCCATCGCAGGGCTACTACTTGTCCGGAAGATCCCGAAAGACCTCGAACGCCCAGGCACTTCCGCCGAGGTCCTCAATAGCGGCCCGGACGGGCTCCTCATGGCCCGGGCAAAGTGCGATCATGCACCCGCCTCCGCCGGCGCCCATCTGCTTCGCCCCAAGGGCGCCGGCCTGCAGGCTTACCCGACAGAAGGCTTCGAGGCGTTCTGTGGACGTCCCCATCAAGCGTTCCTCCACTTGTTGCCGGATCATGAGCTCGCCAAGTGCTTTCAGGTCATTTGCGTAGAGGGAGAGTTTCCCCTCCTCGACGATCTCTGTGACTCTCTTAAGCGGGAGCATCAATGACGGATCATTGGCCTCGATCCGGCCTCTCAGCCATTTCTGAAGTTGCTGGGTGTCGTGCGGCTCTCGAGTATCGCCAACCACGATGGGCAGTGAGGCAACCGGGATCCGTTCCACGCCGGGAGGCTCTCCCGTTTCGATGTACGTGACGCCTCCGCTGGCGATAGCATACTGGTCCATCCGACCGCATTCGATGTCCAGATCGTGGCTCTCGATGTCAAAAGACAACTCAGCCACCTCGAGCGGATCCATCTGGATGGCGTAGGCCTGACTGATCGCACGGATGAACGCGATGCAGAGTGCCGTCGATGAAGACAGACCGGCGCTGACCGGGATCTGCGACGTGACCTCGGCCTCGAAGCCCGATGTGATGTCCTCCTGCAGGCGGAGATAGACGGCCTTCATGTACTTAAGCGGCGTATCGAGAGGGGGCGTTTCTCCCCGCTCGAACTCCTCCCGCACGTCGATGTCCCGGCCGACGAGGATGACTCGATCGTCAGGCCGTTTGACAAGACGTACCGTGAGGAACGCCGAGATCGCCGCGGCGATAGCCGGGCGCTCGATCAGGTCGGCATTGTCGCCCAACAGGCAGATGCGCCCCGGCGCTCTAGCCAAAACATCCCTCATTCCACCATTTCGAGAAGTCATTCCAGGCTTCAATTGCCTCCGATCAGTGTCCTGCCGATCAACGCGGCTGGCCGAGGTGGGGATCTCGCGCGTCCTGCGAGTCCCCACCTCAGTCATATCATGTGGATGTTCCGGCGAAAGGTTGTCTACTGAGCCACGTCCTCCCAGCCGGTGGCAATGGCGGTCGCGGCATCTGTGAGCTTGCTGAAATCCTTCGGAAACGTAGCGGCCGAATACACATCGGCTGGCGGGAACATGGCCGCCAGATCCGCCGGAAGTTCGATGTCACGGATCGGATGCGTGAATCCGCGGGCATACTCCAACTGCCCTTCGTCCGAGTACTCGAGTTCGATCATCAGCTTGGCAGCGTTCGGGTGTGGAGCATCGGCTGTGACAAACTGGATGTACAGACCAGCCACGGTTCCGTCGCTGGGGATGACCAGTTGCAGGGGCATCCCAAGCTCATCGATCCTGCTCAAGCAGTCGAAATCCCAGAAGAGCGCGATGGGGACTTCGCCGGCCTGGATGTTGGATGTGCTCGGCGAGATCGGCCGCATCTGGCCCTGTTCGTACATCTTCTTGAAGTAGTCCAATCCGGGCTGCACGTTATTCTCGTCGCCGCCGTTGCCGAAGGCCGCGCCGAGGACGACGTAGTTGGCTGTCCCGGACTCGCGCGGGTCTTTCATGGAGACCATGTCTTTGTATTTCGGATCAAGCAGATCGGCCCAAGACTGGGGAACATCAGGGACCAGGTCGGTGTTGACACAGAAGCCGATCGCCCCCCAGTAGGCGGCTGACCATCTGCCCTCGGGATCCTTGGCGTAGTCCGGGAGATCGTCCCAGTGAGAGTGCATGTATGGCTGCGACAGCCCTTGCTCGTTGACCTGGCTGCCGAAGTTGATCCCCAGGTCGGTGATATCAGCGACGCCGGCGCCCGCCTCAGCTTCGAGGGCGGCGATGATCTCGCCGCTGCCCATGTCTGTGTCCAGGTGCGGGATGCCATACTTCTCTTCGTACACTTTCCACATCCCACCGTAGTTGACCCAGTCATCCGGCAGGCCGTAGCTGACGATCTCCCCCTCCGCCTGTGCCGCAGTCACAAGGGCCGCCATGGGGTCCATGACTTCGGTGGGCTCGGGGGCCATCGTGTCCGCCGGCGCCGCGGTGGGCTGCGCCGGGGGCTGTGTCGGCGCGGGCGCCTGGGTGGGCGCGGCCGCCGGCTGACACGCCGGGATCAAAAGCAGAACCACGATGCTGAGTATCGTCACCCACTTGCTTCTCTTCAACATTTGCATGCCTCCTTTATCGGGCGTCCCCCACCTACTTGGTGAGGGGAGATGCTTTGCTGGAAGGGCGTGGTAATGTCAGTCGAAGTCGCACTCTCCTCTCTGTCATGGAATCTCGTCATCCAGCTCCGCGTGATGGCTGGTCATCGGCGGCATCAATTGACATGCCTCCGATGAGAACGACAGCCTCAACATCTGGCCTCTCTTGACACGTCCTCGCTGCTGGGTGCTCACATCGGCAGTGATCGTCTGTCCGTTGCGGTCCAGGCTGAGGCGCGTAACCGGACCCAGGAATGTGATGCCTTCGAGCGTCGCCTGTGTCCGATTGACCTGGCTTTCATCGGTCTCTTCATCGAGCGAAGATACATGCATCGATTCCGGCCGAACAAGGACGGTAACGGTGTCTCCAGCCGCAAACTGACGATCGGTCACGGGGGGTGCGATGATCGACATGCCTTCGCAGCGCACGCGACCCTGACTGGGGTCCTCGAGCACGCCGATGAATTGGTTGACCGTGCCGATGAAGGTCGCCACAAAATGGGATGTCGGCTGGGAGTAGATCTCTTCGGGGATTCCGACTTGTTCGATCGCACCGCGCTGCATCACAACCACGCGATCCGAGATGGAAAGAGCCTCCTCCTGGTCGTGGGTCACGTAAACCGTTGTGATGCCCAACGCGGATTGGATACGGCGAATCTCCTGCCGCAGGCTGACGCGGACCACTGCGTCGAGCGCGCTGAGGGGCTCGTCCAGCAACAGCACGCGAGGTCGAATCGCCAGGGCCCGTGCCAATGCCACGCGTTGTTGCTGACCTCCGCTCAGCTCGGATGGGTACTTGTGCCCAGCCTCCGTCAGGCTGACGAGGTCAAGCATTTCCGCGACGCGCGCCTCGATTTCCGGCTTAGGAAGACTTGCTACGCGCAGCCCGTATGAGATGTTCCCCCAGGCATTCATGTTGGGAAACAAGGCATACATCTGGAATACCATCCCCATGCCGCGTCGGTGGGGAGGCAGTTCGTCAATAGGCTCACCCCCCAGCCGCACGGCGCCCGAGTCGGGCGTCTCGAATCCGACGATCATTCGAAGGGTTGTCGTCTTGCCGCATCCCGACGGCCCGAGCAATGACACAAACTCGCCCTGGTCGACGGAAAGGTTGAAGTCGTGCACGGCAGTTACACCGGCAAACGCTTTGTTGAGATGTTGGAGTTCAAGGTAGCTCAACGCCTTCTCCCGACAGTTCTAATTGTGGCCGGCGGTGGCCTTGGCTCTCGGGCCGCCCCTTTGCCTGGTCCCAAGCGTTGTTATCCACAGGATGAAGAGTGAGCTGAGCCAGGCGACCGTGAAGCTGATCACGGAGTAGGCCGAGGCAATCCGGCCGTCGCGGCGTGTGTAGTACACCAGCTGCATAGGAAACGTTTTGTAGCGTGCACCTACCAGCAACGTTGCCAGCGTGAACTCGGCAAAGATCGTGGCAAATACGAGCAACGATCCGCTGACGATGCCGGGAAGGATGTTGGGAATGACCACCTGTGACAGCGTCCGGCTCCATGCGGCCCCGAGGCTCTGAGAGGCCTCCGTCAGTCGATGGAGATCGATCGCCTCAAGGCTGTTCGCGATGGGACGGTACATGAAGGGGAGGGTGTAGATGACGTAGGCCAAGACGAGTACCGCCGGCGTGCGCGCCAGCATCAGCGGGGGCCTGGCATACAGGCGGATGATGCCCAAGGCCAGAACGACGGTCGGGATCGCGAAAGGCAGTGTGGTCAACAAATCCATGATCGCTCGGCCGCGTGGGAGTCGCAGGTGCACCCAGTACGCCGTCGGCACGATCAAGGCAACACTGGCGGCGACCGTTGCGGCGGACAGGATGATGGAATGCTTGAATACGATGACGAACCAGGGATCGGCGAAGGCTGTTCGGTACCAGTCCAATGTAAGCCCCTCGGGCAACAGCGATCGATCCCAGCGGGTGGCGATCGAGAACACATAAGTGGCGATGATCGGCAAGAGCATGTACGTGAGGAACAAGCCGATCGCCAATCCACTGAGCGGGTTCCGGGTCTTCACGGTTGCCACCTCCTCGCCCAGCGAATGGCGATTTGGTAGAGGCCGATCGTGATACCCATCAAGATCAGAGTCAGGACACCCATGGCTTCACCTGCGCCGGGATCGCGTAGCACCTCTCCGGTGAGCAGAAAGCCGATCTGGAGTGTGACCAGGCTGAACCGGCTTCCGGTGAGGGTGTAGGCGGTGGCGTAGGCCCCGAACGCGTTGGCGAAGAGCAACAACAGACCGGCGGTCAGCGCAGGTGCGAGGATAGGAAGACCGACGTAGCGCCAGTATTGTGTGGGGCTGCCGCCGAGGCTGAGAGAGGCTTCGCGCCACTCGGGACGGAGACCGGCGATAGTCGGGATCGCCAGGAGGACCATCAGAGGCAGTTGGAAGTAGGTGTATGCCAGCACAAGGCCCCAGAAGGAGTACACGCTGAATGTCGGATAGATCGTCAGGCCAAAGTACTTCTGAAGTGCCAGGGTCACGACGCCGTTGCTACCAAGCACGACCACGAAGGCGAATGCCAGCGGTGCTCCAGCGAAGTTAGAAGTAACGTCGCTCAATGCGATGATGACTTCGCGCCATCGGGAACTTCGGAGACGATAGATGAAGTAGCCAATCACGGTCCCCAGAAGAGTCCCCGCCAGTGCGGTAATCCCTGAGAGCAAGATGCTGTTGCTGAAAGAGCGAGCGTAGACCGAAGCGCCCATCTTGGAGTAGTGATCGAGCGTGAATTGCCCCTGACCGTCGGTGAAACTTCCACGCAAGAGGAACACAAGTGGAAGCAGCTCGAAGCCCAGGCAGACCAGCAGGAATGGGAGCACCGGCATCCAGTCTCGCCATCGCCCTCGGACCCGGGCGCGCCGGCCTTCCGTCGTGATCATGTTTGTAGATCCTCTTCCCGTCCGGAGACTTCCACTTCTGGCTCAAGATGGCGCACATCCAGCACGCCGAGTCCGGGATCGAATTTCCAGCCGCCCTCGGGGCTCTCCATTTCATTCTCCAAGAGCAGCGTGCCCCCGGCCCGGACCGCCTGTGGGGCGAATGTGAGGCGTAGGCGCTCGACAGATTCGGCGGAGGCTGTTCGGTAGCGTATGTTCCTCGACGCGTAAATGATCTGCTGGATGACGGATGAACTCCGAAGGAGATGGTCCGCCTTCTGCGGAGCGGTCTCCGGCATGCAAGCCATGCCATCGATGAAGTGCGGGGTGAAATCGAAATAGCCATCGGTGAACCAACACTGGTTGTAGTAGTCGGGAGGGTCGATCCCAACGCGGACAAGTCCTTCATCGTCGGCCATGTAGGTGGCCCAGTTGAAGGAGCGTCGCGCTCGCTCGGCCATGGTGTCGTCGCCCGTTCTCTCAGCCAGCAACGCACACAGGCTGGCGTAGCGCGCCGTATGACTGCCCATGACGTGATAGCAGAAGCGTTGCTCATGGATGGCGACCGCCTTGAAGAAGGGTTCAGCGCCAAGCGTGCCCTGGACCCACTCGATCAGGCCTCGCCCATGGGTTTCCCATTCCGGATCCATCTCGGGCCATGTCAGCAAGTAGCGGGCGGTCTCCAAGGGGCTGTACTGATCGCGGTTCTCGTTCTCCGGATCGAGCCGGATGTCTTCGAAATAGCCTTTCCAGACGTTTGTCCGCAGTGGGTACTCGACGAGCCAGTTCCAGGCCATCTGGCGCGCCCGGGCATACGCCGTGGGCGCCTCAGGCGACATTCGCAACAACTCATCAAACAGCCGGATCGCGGCGATCACATGGCTGGAGTAAGCCTCGATGACTCTGCCGTCTCGGACGTCGACCCGGAAAGGCCACGGAGAGTGATGCTCGTCGCCGGGCTGTACTTTCTCGGCCAGCACGTCGGCGCAGCCGCGAGCGTGGGAAAGGTAACCCGGCTCTCTCGTCACATGGTGCAGGGAGAGATAGCCGAGGGCTGCCTGTGCGATCTTGTCCGGTTCCGTGACAAAGTGGCCGTCTGCGCGTTCGCCCCGGTACACCCCTGGTCCCGGCTCGGCCGAGGCGAACGGTACCTGGGGCCAGGCGTACGAGCTCGGAGTGTGGAACTCGATGAGCCGATCAAGCATCGTCTTCAGCACCTCGATCGTCCATCCCTGACCGCTGTACGCGTAATAACGGAGCAACGCCTCGGATGCCATGCCGAACTTCCCGGCGGGGTTGTCCGGCCAATCTACCGGCCGAAGGGGGTCGGTCCAGAAGCACGAGTAGGCGAGGTACCAGGGCAAGCCTGTCTCCGGATCGATCGGGCAGTGGCGGACGAACTCCATGGCCAGAGAGACGACGTCGGCGTAGTCTCGCCATGGAAGCAAGCCCTGCTGTTCGTCGAGGCGGATTTCGTGCCCATTGATCGCGATCATGACCTCCGCCGGCCCTCGCGCGCGGGCATGAACGTCATCATTGAGATGAGGAACGCCGGCAGGCCCCTGATCGCGTTCCCATGTTCCTCCGATCGAATGCACCAGCCTCATCGGCGCCAATCCGGCTTTCTGACACTATGCGCTCAGCAAGCGCGTGATTTCCTCGAAGACCTCGATCACCCGGTCGATCTGAGCCTCCGAGATGACGAGCGGCGGCTTCACCTTGACGATGTTCCCCAAGCCGGAGTACTTGGCCTCGCCGAAGATCACCCCCCGCTTCAGCCCTTCGGCAATGAACTGGTGGGCTTCAGCGCGCGCAGGCTCCTTGGTGCTCTTGCTCTTCACAAGTTCGACCCCGATCATCAGCCCGGGCCCACGAACATCACCCACCAGCTCGTACTTGTCCTTGAGTTGATTGAGCCTGGTGGTGAGAATCGCACCCATCTTTCGCGAGCGTTCGAGCAGGTTCTCGTGCTCGATCACGTCGATGGTCGCCAGGGCGGCCGTCATCGAGACCGGGAAGTGGGCGAAAGTAAAGGAATGGTCGCCGGGGGAGAAGCCCTTGAGATCGCCCCGGCTAAGGGTGCCGAAGATCGGGAAGCCTCCGCCAAGGCCCTTGCCGATGATCATGATGTCGGGGACGGTGTCGTACAGGTTTGCGGCGAACCAATCGCCGACCCGTCCGAAGCCGGTCTGGATCTCATCCCAGATGAGCAGCATTCCCAACTCATCGCACATCTGGCGGATGGCGGGGTAGTAGTCGGGGGGAAAGTCGATCATGCCGCCGTTCCCCTGGATCGGCTCCATCATCAGTGCCACGGGCGGTTCGCTGGCGCCTTTGAGGATCGCTTGCTTAGCAAATCGGACACACTCAAGCCCACACTTGGGGTAGGTCAGGTTGAAAGGACAACGATAGCAGTAGGCCTGGGGGATGCGCAGGACCTCCCCCTTCCAGGCTGTGAATCGATTGTCGGGGTGTGGCCAGCTCATGTTGAGTGTGGAGAGAGTCCGGCCGTGATACCCGTCCCACAATGTGGCGAACACGTTGCCCGGACGGTTGCGCATCGCCAGTTTCATTGCGCCTTCGTTGGCGTCGGAGCCGGTCAGCGAAAAGCTGACTTTCTTGAGTGGCCCGGGCCCGAGCTCGCTCAGTCGTTTGGCGAGTAGCAGCTTCGGCACGGTGTCGAAGCTCGTGCGGATGTGGGTGAACCGCTGGATCTGTTCGGTGACGGCCTGGATGACGCTGGGGTGGCAATATCCGACATTCAGACTCCACGCCTGCGAAGTACAGTCGATGTACTCCTTGCCCGTCTTGTCCCACAGGCTGGATCCCGAGCCGTGGTCGACGACAATCGGGAGACCACCCCCGACGCCGCCCCCGATCATCGCCTCTCGTCCGGCCTGGAGATCTTCTTCGCTCGCCTCTAGGTACATGCTGCTTCCCGCTCCCTGCCACGGCGGACGGCCGTGTCTAGATGGATATGACGTCGATGTCTAGCAACCGCGCGACTTTCTCCACCTTCTGACTGAGCAGGCCGAATGCGAGTGCCATGTGGTGGGGTGAGCCGGCCATTAGCCAGCGATTGCAGAATTCGGCGATGTCGCCGTTCCTGTAGCGGAACAGCATCTGGGGGGCTGCCACGGGTCGGGGTGTCATGGGCAACGACTCGCCTTCTGCCACAATCAGGCGCCAATCCCCGTCTCCCAGAGGGATCAAAGACAGGATCGTGACGTCGCCCGGGGCGTAGGCATACTCGAAGCCCGCGCCACGACCGTTGACGCCCTCATAATAGATGCTGGGTTTGATCCGCACTTGGGAAGGATCCGCGGCCATCGCGGGGTTTCCGTGTCCGTCATGCGACAGGATGATGGCGTTTTCATCGAAATCGATGACGTAGTTCTCCAGGAAAGTCACCTCGCCGGCCAATTCCTGAAGGATCATCATGGCTGTCAGCGTGGTCACGTCGGCTTCTGTGGCGACCGGGATGTGCTGTGAGCAAAGGTAGCCCGTCCCGTAGCTCGGGATGATGCCGACGCGTGGATCGGTGAGCCAGATCTGGTCGAATGTGGCCAATCCGTCGAACTGATACTCACGCGCCGCATCCATGAGGGCCAGAGCCAGTCGGGCAGAACGTTCGAACAGTTCGTCCGGCATAGCGCTGGCGTCGTGGAGCTTGGCCTGATCGACCATGAATGACTTGACGCGCGCCGCATCCATCTCCACGGCCAATACGGCGACTTTCTCGGGCTCCAGAGGCCAGCATACGGGCCCGATCATGTCTCTCAGACTGAGGTAGTCGACCATCAGGTCGGTCATGCCCTCGAATGAGTGGCCGATGATCCCGATGCGCATCTTCTCCAGACGCCGGATGGCCCCGGCAGCCGCAGCGTACTCCCCGATCTGATCGAGCCCGTCTTGATCCTGAATGTGGCAGGTCAGGAGCTCGAAGTCACGATTGCTGCGCAACAATGCGCTCGTAAGCTCCGGCAGCCCCGCCATCCCCGAGTTTTCCATGATGATGTCGAAGTCGGCGCCCTCCGGAAGTCGACGAATCTGCTGCGTGTTCCACACCAGGATTGGGGCCGGTGTCCGCAACAGAGTCCGCATGGGGATGATGCCCTTTTGGTAGGCGAGCTCGAGGGCGATGACCAGATCGACGTCGGCCGCGTTGAAGGCCTGTGTCGCTCGATCGGCGTCCGGTTCGTACTCGACGAAGCCGGGATTTACGATCTCGCCGTAGGGAGCGAGGAGCGCGGCGATTCGATCCGTGGCCTCCTGCATCTTGGGTCGCATGTGGCCGGTCTTGTTGTAATCGTCCTCGAGGAGCGCCGTCACCAGCAGACCGATCCTGGGTTTGGTTGTCATTTCTCTCGCCTCCTTGGCGCTGGGCTGCCGGCTGGTAGGTCAGATGCGATCGCAGCTCATCAGGCCGGCGCAAACTGACGTCGGAAGAGCGGATCGAGCGCATCATTCAAGTCGCAGTAGTCGCGGTAGGACGTCTCATACACGGCCTGGGCCTGAGGATCTGGACCCAGCCTTTCGCCGATGGTGATCATCTCCCGGCACGCCTCTTCCAGGTGTGCATAGGCCCCGGTCGCGACGGCCGCCAGGATGGCGTCACCCATGAGCGCGGCCTCAGGGTTCTCGAGTGTCAATACGGGCAGGCCGCAAACGTCGGCCTTGATCTGGCGCCAGAGCCGACTTCGGGCGCCGCCTCCCGTGGAGCGGAGTTCCCGGCCGCGGACGCCTGCTTGCCGGATGAGTTCGAGATTCCGCCGCAACATGAAGGCGACCGCCTCCAGTGTGGCCCGCACGAAATGCGCCCGCCGATGGAAGAGGGTGAAACCGTAGAAGACGCCACGGGCCGTCGGGTTGTATTCCGGGCTGAAGGCGCCCGTCAGGTGAGGCAGCATCAGCAGGCCGTCGGATCCCGCGGGCACGTCCGCCGCTTCGCTTGTGAGAAGGTCATACGCATCGCCGCCGGAACGGGCAGCCTGCTCGAGCTCTACCTCGCCGAACGTGTCCCGCAGCCACTTGAAGGCCATCCCGCCGGTGTCACACACCGGGACAAAAAGGTATCGGTCGGGCGCACTGTGGACGTACACGGGTACGCGCTGTGTATGATCGACGTCCGGCGCGGACACGGTCGCCTGGATGGCCAACGCGCCCCCAGTGGTTTCCGAGACGATCTCCGGCGTGATGCTCCCGGCGCCAACGGCTCCGGCAGATTGATCCATCCCTCCCAGGACGACCGGGGTCCCCGGCTGCAGGCCGAGAGCACCCCCCGCCGCAGAGGTCAACTCGCCGGCGATCGTCCCTGGCCGATGGATCTCCGCCAGGCGGGCAGGGGTCAGGCCAACTGCCTCGAGGGCGCGGTCCCACCACTCGTGCCGAACGATGTCGTATAGAAGTGTGGTGCAGGCCACCGCTCCGTCTGTGGTGAATTCGCCGGTCAGGCGATGGACAATGAAGTCCTGGACCAGGATGAACTTGTGTGCCGCCTCGAATACTCGCGGCTTCTCCTGAGCGAGCCAAAGGATCTTGCATGCCGACCAGGTGGGATTGACGCCGGGGATGCCCGTATGAAGGTAGGCCTGCGCCCCGAGACGTTCTCCAAGCTCGACTGCCTGTTGCCGCGCTCGATTGTCGAGCCAGACAAGAGCGGGGTGGAGCGGCCTGCCCTGGGCATCGACGGCGATGGTCGTCTCGCCCTGGCTTGAAACGGCGATTGCGCTGATTGGATCGGATGACAAGCCCGGTTCCGCAAGGCATCGGCGGACAACCTCATTGGTTGCCTGCCAGTACAGGTCCGCTTCCAACTGAACATGATCGACGGAGGGTGTGTCCAGGGCGTAATCTCGTCGAGCGAGCGCCAGCGTGTGTCCGAGATGATTGAACACGCCCGCCTTGACCGAAGTTGTCCCAACGTCAATGCCCAGGTAGAGCGGCATGCGAGTCAGCTCGCTTCAAGATTCGCGGCAGCGGTCTCGGGAGACGTGCCGGCCTTGACCACTTCTTTGAGGGCGACAAGGAGTCGGGCAGGATCTCTCGCTTGAACGACATTTCTGCCGAAAACGATCCCCCTAGCTCCCCGACCGACTGCCTCGGCGGCCAACTTGAGGGCCTCCAACTCCGTCGGCTTCTTGAGCGCGCCCAGCGCCAGAATCGGAATCGGGGTGGCGGCGGTGATCTTCTCGAATGCCGCACCAGTGTAGAAGGTCTTGATGAGATCAGCCCCGAGCTCGGCAGCCATGCGACAACCAACGGCCACCTGATCCTGCAATTCCTCAGGTTGGAGGTAGTCGCCGCCGATCGGATACACCTCGCAGATGATGGGGACGCCCGCCATTCGTTTCTCTTGGACATAACGGGCAAAGAGCTCCACATTCTGAGCGTCCTCGGCTTCATCCGGCGTCTTGAGCGTGAGGCTGGCCACAACGATGTCGGCACCGAGCCGGACGGCATCCTCGGCGTGCATCAGAGGCACCGAGTGGCTGTGCTGATAGTCCCATGGTGCGAGGTAGTTGGTGGCCCAATTGAGGCGCAGGATCATGACCGGCGCCTCGCGTCGGGCGAAGAAGCCCTGGCAGTGGGCGACCATACCCCCGCTAAGTAGGACACCATCGGCCTGATCGAGATCTCGAATGACCGAAGGCAGGTCGATCAGGCCTGGCAAAGGACCGAAGTACAAGCCGTGATCGATTGCGACGATGACTGCATTGTCCGAGTCGGAGAACAGACGAGCGAGGCGGATCATTTCCCCGGATGACGTCATGGACCTCCCCCGTAGTTGGCGTTGGAGTGACATGGGTCTTGCCCCCGGGCCATGTCTGGGAAGGGCTTTCACACCGGATTCTAGACAAAAACGTTCTGATTGTCAACTGATAGAATTCGGATCAGGTTCGTTATATATTCGGATTGACGTCGGTTTATATTCGGTGTAGGATATGTGTGGTCTGACCTCAAGCCTCGGGGGAACAGCATGAACGCACGGCAGCGGCGTGAGCTGATCGCCAATTGGGTCCTTGAGCGAGGCCGGGTGCAAGTCGCAGATCTTACGGTCGAGTTTGGCGTGACCGACACCTCCATCCGCCGCGACCTGACGATCCTGGAGGGGATGGGTCAACTCAGGCGTGTCTATGGGGGAGCCGTCTCCACTGCCCGGGCGCTTCAGGTGGCGTCGTTTGAAGACAAGATGCACTCTCGAGGCGCGGAGAAGCAGCGCATAGGGGCCCGGGCAGTTGGGCACGTCCATCCTGACGACGTGATCATTCTTGACTCGGGCACGACCGTGCTTCAGTTGGCACGCCATCTTCCCGGACAGCTGCGCCCCCCAGGCGCCCTGCGGATTGTGACCAACTCGGTCTCGCTGGCGGGGGAGATCGGAACGTGGGCCGCGCCGAACTTGCTTCTCCTCGGCGGCATCTACCTGCCGGACCACCAGGCTACGGTCGGGCCTGAGACTCTGGAGGGACTCGGTCAGCTCACAGCCGACATTGCTTTCTTAGGTTGCGACGGCTGGACAATGGCCGGCGGGATCACGACTGCCCACCCGCTCATCGCGGAGGTCGGTCGGATGATGGCGGAACGCGCCCGCAAAGTCATCGTGCTGGCCGACAGCAGCAAGCTGCTTCGGGCGGGATTCGTTTCGATCATTCCAACCCGCCGGATCGATCTCATGATCACCGACGCGGATGCGCCCCCGGAGATCGTTTCCATGTTGGGGGATCAGGGCGTAGAAGTCCAGCTGACCTGAATACAAGACGTGTTTCGCGGGACGCAGGGCCCGATAGCCGGCATGTTGATGGGGTCTCACTGACTGAGACAAGGTCGGCGAAATCTATGGCCTTGGTTCGCATGACTGGCCTGGATCCCTTCCCTCCGTTCGCTGTTCTTCGGCCGATCTTGCACTTTGCGAGGTGAAAGCTTGCAGAACAAGGCGTTTGCACTGTTCGGGAAAGAGGATTTGAGGCCGGTGTCCAGTGAGCTGGCCGAGTTGGAGCAAGGCGGGCTGCGCATTCGTGTTCGGGCTTGTGGTGTGTGCGGTTCGGACCTGCGACAGTATTCTCACGGACCGTCGCCGCGTTACATCTTGCCGGCTGTTTTGGGTCACGAAATCGTCGGCGTCGTCGAGGCCGTGGGGCCCGGAGTAGAGGGCTTTGTTGTGGGTGACCTGGTAGCGGTCGCCCCCGTGATCCCGTGTATGAACTGCGCCGCGTGCCGCCGCGGGCAGGATAACCTGTGTGAACGCGAACAGGTCATCGGGGTGAATGTCCCCGGCGGGATGGCGCAATACATCCAGTTGCCGGCCCGGATGGTGGATGCAGGCGGGGTGGCGAAAGTCCCGCAGGGTGTTTCGCCAGAAGCGGCCGCCCTGACGGAGGTCTTGGCCTGCTGCCGCCACGGCCTAAGGCTGGCCGGCCCGCAAGTCGGCGACGACGTCCTCATTGTTGGGGAAGGGCCAATTGGGGCGACTTTCGTGCAACTCCTGCGCTTGATGGGCGCCGCCAGGATCACGGTGACCGGGCTGAACACCCATCGTCTGGAGGTGGTGGGCGAACTAGGCGCCGATGAATTGCTCGATGTTGCGAACGTCGACTTGAGGAAATACGCCGAGCAAACAGGCTATGCCCCCGATTTGGCGATCGTCGCCGCGCCCTCGGCCGAGGCCTCGATTGTCGCTCTCGACATCCTCCGTCCGGGCGGCACACTCTTGCTTTTCAGCGGCTACCCCCATGGGACCAACGCAGCGCTCGACCTATACGAATTTCACTACGCGGAGAAGCACATCCACGGAAGCATCGACGCCACCGTCGCCGATTTTCAATTCGCCATGAAGCTCCAGCCGCAGCTGAATATGGCTCGACTCATCACAGATCGTTTCCCCCTTGATGAAACACCATTGGCTTTTCAGGCGGGGCGTGACCCCAAAGGCATGAAGGTCCTCATCGAGCCCTGATCCGGCAATCAGCGTTTGTCTCGCCAGCCTGAGCCCTCACATAAGTCGGGTTACAATCCCGGCAATCTTCGTTTCGAGAAAGTGTAACGACGGGCGATGCTCGCGGCCGTCGCTGGCCAACACCCTTCGCCAGAGGGATTCTGTCGGGGCAGGACCTGACCTCTACGCGCGACCGCTGAGGACACGGGTAACCGGATGGTGAGGATGACCACACGCATCTACATCACGACGGGCAAGGAGCTCGCGGTGCTCACCGAGCGGAGTGACGGCTGGGAGGCCGAGCTCAAGCTGGTCGGCCGACCGACACAATGTGTCGCTGTCGATCCGCTGAACCCGTTGAGGATCTATTGTGGGACGTTCGGCGACGGTTTGTGGCAGAGCGCCGACGGCGGTGGAACGTGGTCGGCCGCGGGAGAGGGGATCGCCAATCGGGAGGTTATGTCGGTCGCCGTGAGTGCGGCCCAGCGCGTCGGCAATATCGGTGTCGTCTGGGCGGGGACGGAGCCGAGCGCCATCTACCGTTCCGAAGACGGGGGACAGAGCTGGTGGGAGTGTCCCGCATTGGCGGAGCTGCCCTCTGCACCGACGTGGAGCTTCCCCCCGCGGCCGTGGACGAGCCATGTTCGATGGATCGCGCCCAATCCAGTTGAAGCGGGGCGAGTCTTCGCCGGGATCGAGCTCGGCGGGGTCATGCGCAGCCTGGATGGAGGGCTGACCTGGGAAGACCGCAAGCCGGGTTCGCAGCACGATGCCCACGTCCTGCGCGCGCATCCGGCCGCGCCCGGGCGCGTGTATGAGGTCGCCGGGGGCGGCTTCGCCGAAAGCCGCGATGGCGGGGATACGTGGAGCGGTGTCGATGCCGGGCTGCGCCACCATTACCTGTGGGGGCTGGCGATCGACTCGGGCGACCCGGACACCATGGTCATTATGGCTTCGCGCGGGCCGGGGGAGGCGCACGACCGCGATTACGCCGAAGCCTTCATCTATCGACGGTCGCCTGGTGAGCCATGGAAGCCGGTGACCTCCGGCCTTCCGAAACCTCGAGGCACTCGAGCCTTCCCTTTGGCTGCTCATCCCGCGCTTGGCGGGGTCTTCTTTGGCGTCACCCACTCGGGCGATCTATTCCGCTCGTCCGATGGCGGGATGAATTGGGAGCGCCTCGAAGTCGCCTGGCCGGAGGGCTACCGCATGGAGGCCGAGGCTTCGCCTTCCATTGACATAGCTGCGTGGAACTGATCGTGGCCGATGGAGCATTCCTGCCAGTCTAGTATGTTGCCCCCATCCCCGTCCCCCGCCGTTCATCCAGCCTGAACACATGTTTGCCGATGGCGGGGGAGGGGGAAGTAAGCCAGAGAGGGACGCCGGCGCAGCCGCGCTGAGCCGGCGGCCCCCGCTGGCGTATTAACAAACAGGGGGGGGGGCCCCCCAAAGTGACGCGGGGG
>CAZGRL010000017.1:20874-28982 GCA_964528155.1 uncultured Anaerolineaceae bacterium | reverse complement strand
CTTGCCCCGTCGTTTCAGCCCTCCTGCACTATTTTTTCCTGTGGGGGGGTGTGGGGTATGTCAGCACGTGGGTTACGCGGTCTCTGCGGTGCTGCGCCGGCGTCCCTCTCTGGCTTATTCACTACCTGGGTGCGGCAAGCCTCAAAGGAAGGCGGGAGAGCCAGCGCGCTCTTCAGATCTCTACACATTCCCTACACAAAACCCACACCGGCCCTTTACGAGGCCCTGTTACAGTTCAGCCTAGTCGTGCATTCCACGTTGAAGGGATTCCGATCACAATGCTTCGAAGACGTTGGCGCACACTTCTCATCGTCGTGGCCGCCTTGATCATCGCTGCAGGCGGATACGCGTATTACGTCCGGTCTCAACAAGCTCAGACGGCCGCCGAGCCTCAGCTTCAAACGGCGACCGTCCGGACGGGCAGCATCGTTATCTCGGCCACCGGTTCAGGGACGCTTGTCGCGGCTGATACGATGGTCCTTGGGTTCGGGACGGGCGGAGATGTCACCCAACTACTGGTTAATGTCGGCGATCAGGTCAAGCAGGGCCAGGTTCTGGCCACGCTGGACGATACCTCAGCCAAGCTTGATGTTCAGCAGGCGGAGCTCAATCTGCAGATGCTGACCGGTGCGCAGGCTATCGCCAACGCCCAGGCGGCCCTGGCGGATGCGCAGGCTGCACTCAAAACCGCCACCCACAACTATGAGGTCAACCAACCGGGTCATCGGGCGACATCCGACACGTTGGCCTTCGCGCAATCGCAACTCGACGTCGCCCAGGCTCGATACGAAAGCGCGCAATCTGACTACGACCACTCATCGTGGCGCTCGGCCGATGATCCGGTACGGGTCGCTGCGGCGTCCGCGCTGGCATCCGCCCGATCGGCCTACTACACCGCATTGGGGAATGTGAACTGGTACAACGGAAAACCGACGGCGATCGAAGAAGCTCAACTTCAAGCGGCCGTTGCTCAGGCCCAGGCGACGGTGGACAGCGCCCAGGCGTATCTTGACCAGCTGACGGGCGCCTCATCTTCCGACGATCCAACGGCCTCCCCCAGCCAACAGGAGATCAACCTCCGCCAGGCGAGACTGAATCTGGACAAGGCCAATGAGACACTGGCCGGAACGCAACTGCTGGCGCCGATGGCCGGCACGGTCATGTCGGTCAACCTGGCCATTGGGAGCAACAGCAGCTCCGGCTCCCCGGGGATCACCCTGGCCGATCTAAGCGTCCCGACCTTGCAGGTTAACCTGGACCAAACCGATTTGGATCTCATCGTCGTTGGCAACGAGGCGGATGTCACTTTCGATGCCTATCCGGATGTCACACTGACCGGTAAGGTCACCCAGGTGAACCCGGAGCTGGCCTCATTCGGCGGCGTGCAGACCGTTCAGGCAATCGTGCAACTCGACCCCTCCCAGCAGAATATGCCTTCTCGTCTGCTGCTCGGTCTATCGGCGACGGTTGATGTCGTCAGCGCCAAGGCGACGAATGTACTGATCGTGCCGGTCGAGGCGCTGCGAGAGCTCTCGGCCGGGCAATACGCAGTATTCGTAGAAGTGAACGGCCAGCTCAAGTTGCAGACGGTTGAGGTCGGCCTGATGGATACGACTTCGGCTGAGATCAAATCCGGTCTGCAGCAAGGTGAGGTCGTTTCCACGGGCTTGGCGCAGACAGGCCAATGAACGACCAGGCGATCGTCGAAACGAAGGACATCCGGAAATACTATGGGAGCGGTGAAGCGAGAATCGCCGCGCTGGACGGCGTGAGCATTGAGATCAAGCCTGGTTCCTTCGTGGCGATCATGGGCCCATCCGGGTCGGGGAAGAGCACCTTGATGCACATCCTCGGCTGCCTGGATCGCCCATCTTCAGGAAGCTATTGGCTGGCGGGTGAGGACGTAAGCCAGCTCGACCGGGATCAGCTGGCGATGTTGCGAAACCGCAGGATCGGCTTCGTCTTCCAGGCTTACAACCTGCTTGCGCGGGCCACGGCGCTGGATAATGTGCTCATGCCGCTCCTTTACAGTCGAAACGGGAAGACCACACCCGAAGAGAGACTGGCGCGTGCGCGCAAGGTGCTTGAAGAGGTGGGTTTGGCCGAGCGGGGAAGCCATCGGCCGCATGAACTCTCCGGCGGTCAACAGCAGAAGGTGGCCATCGCCCGGGCACTGATCAACGATCCGGCGCTCATCATGGCCGATGAGCCGACGGGCAATCTCGACAGCGCCTCGGGCGAGGAGATCATGCAGCTCCTCGAGGACCTGCATTCCCGCGGTCGAACGATCATCATGGTCACCCATTCCGCCGAGATGGCCGGCTACGCCCAACGCATCATCCATTTGAGGGATGGCCGGGTTGAGTCGCTCGAAGAGACGGACAACCGCTGGGCTCGCCCCGGGAGTGACGCGAGGAGCCTGTCATGAACCTATCCGCGGTGATCCGAATCGCCTGGGAAGGCATCAGTGGCAACAAGCTTCGGTCTTTACTCACGATGCTCGGCGTGATTATCGGTGTGGCGGCGGTGATCGTCATGGTTTCGATCAGTGCCGGAACCGAAGCGGCGATCTCCGATCAGATCCAGAGCCTGGGGACAAACCTGCTCTTCGTCACGCCGAACCTCTCGCGAGGCGGCCCAGAGCGCGGGCCGGGCGGTGGAGGCGGGATGTTCCTGACCTATGATGACGTCAATGCGATTGCTCAGGACATCCAGGGGGTGGCTGGCGTGGCGACCCAACGTAATACCGGTCAACTCGTCAAAGTCGGAAGTATCACGATCGACGATGTGCCTCTGGTCGGCACGACCGAGGGCTATCCGACCGTGCGCGATGTCAAGATCGGCGAAGGCCGTTTCTTCAATACTACAGAGGTCAGTCGGACGACGAAGGTTGCCGTACTGGGTTATAGCCTGGCCCAGCAGCTTTTCCCTGACAGCGACGCTGTCGGACAGTCGGTCCTCGTAGGGACAACCAGACTCACGGTGATCGGGGTTGCCGCCCAGAAGGGTACCGTCGGCGGCACGGATTTCGACTCGCAAATGTACGTGCCGATCACCGTGGTGTTTCAGAAATTTACGCCTTCGCAATTCGCGAGAGTCATTGGCGACCAGGTCAGCACGATCTTCGTGAAGGTCGCCGACAAGAACGACATCGCAAGCGTCACTTTGCAGATCCAGCTCCTGCTCGCCAAGCGGCACAGTACAACCGTGGATCAGCTTCCATTTACGATCAGCACCCAGCAGGACATCATCCAGACTCAGGAAGCAACGTCGTCGGCCTTTCGATCGTTGCTGGCCTGGGTGGCGAGCGTCTCACTCCTTGTCGGTGGAATCGGAATCATGAACATCATGCTGGTCAGTGTCACCGAGAGGACCCGAGAGATCGGCATCCGCCAGGCGGTCGGCGCCACGCCGGGAGATGTCCGGCTGCAGTTTCTGGCAGAGGCGCTCGTGTTGAGTCTGGTGGGTGGGATTATCGGGGTCATCGTCGGTGCGGGCGGATCGGTGCTTTTCAGCACACTGGGCAACATCCGAACGGTCGTGCTGCCTTCTTCGATCGTGCTGGCATTTTGCTCGGCAGCGGCTGTGGGGGTCTTCTTCGGCTACTATCCGGCGAACAAGGCAGCCCAGCTCGACCCGATTGTGGCTTTGAGGTATGAATGACGACCCGCAACGGACGGCAGACGGAAGACGGAGGACCGGAGACCGAGCGGAGCGATACAGGTCGGCGCTTGAATATGGTGTGGGGTTCGACTGATGTATGAGAATCAACGGGCGGAATTGGCCAGGCGGAAGGATCCTGGGCGCATTTGCGATACTCACCGTGTTGGCTCTGACCGCTGCGGTGCTGTACCGTAACTGGACGGTAAGGAACACGATGATCTCTGGTCAGGGATACGAAGGCGTCATTTTCAGCGGTGCCCATGCGGCGGCAAGCCTGGGGGCGATGCTGTCCGCCGGCCCGAATGACTTCTGGACGCCAGATGAGGCTGAGATCAAGACGCTTGAGGCGAAGCTGGCGGCGGCAGCCCAGCTAGGATCCGTACCGGGTCTGCATGTGCTCTCCCAGTACCGCCGGCAGTACTTCGGCTTCAGCCGAGCCGGGAGGCCGCAGATCCTGGTGGTGGGCTTCTGCCAGGCTGATGGCGTAGATTGGACGCATGAGTTTGTGTCGTTGGGTGAAGGAGGCTGTCACTTCGAAGCGACCTACGATGTTGTGGATAAGAAGGTTACCAGCCTATGGGCCCTCGAAGGCCCGGGCTAGATCATCGGCCGAGGTAGCCAGCTCGCCAACGCGGTCCGCGGACAGCCTGGCGGCATGCTGGACCCGGATGGAGTGATGTCCTATGAAACGATGGATTTTCGGGATGTGGAGCTTGATCGTGGTCGTGGCCCTGGCCGGGTGTTCGGCCGTCGGCCAGACGGCCAGGGCGACTGGGGACGCCGGACGCAGCCCCGGCGCCAGCCTGAGTGAGAACTACTCCGATGCGCTCCCGGCGGTAAGCCAGCTTATCGTCGGAACGATCAAGCTCGACGGAACTGACCTGGCCGTCACGCCTCAACAGGCGCAAGAGCTCTTGCCCCTATGGGAGGCGTACCGCACGCTGTCGACAAGTCAGACAGCTGCTCCCCAGGAAACGAATGCCCTGGTGACTCAGATCCAGCAAACCATGACGGCTGCTCAGATGACCGGGATTGCGGACATGAAACTGACCACGGCCGATTTGCAGACGGCGTTCCGTGGTCGGAATCCACAGGGCCAGGGCCAATTCAGCGGCACGCAGACCCCGGGCCAGGGAGATACCCCGCAGAATGGCGGGACGCGCCGCGGTAATGGTGGGGGTGGTTTCGCCGGCGGTGGCGGCTTTGCTGGCGGCGGTGGAGGGGGCTTCTTCTTCCCCGGTGGTGGAGGTGGTTTCGCCGAAGGCGGCGGGAGCGGATCTAGCGCCCTGGCCCCCGCACAAACCCCGAACCCACAGGCCTTAGCCACCTTGAGAGCTCAGCGAGCCGGGACATCCGGAGCAAATCCAGCTTTGGTCGGCTTTCTGATCCAATATCTCCAGGAGAAGTCGGGCGGTGCGCCCGCGCCAGCGGCCAGCTTGGCGCCAGCTGGTAGCTCTACGCCAGCGGCGAACTCAACGCCGGCGGCAACCGCAACACCGGCTGCCAGCGGTGGATGAAAGGTGGACGGGCTGGCCGCGCCGGTCGCGGCAGCAGAGTCGTCAACGTGAAGAAGCGGGCTGATGCCTTCGTCATTTCACGCAACGCGAGGGCCGTCCCTAAACATGAAAGGTGAAATGGTATGAGTGCTAGAAGGATCTTGATGTGGGTGCTGATTGCAGTGGTCGTGTTGGCCTTGATCGTGGTCGGCGCCTGGCTGTTCGCTCGAGCCGGCTTCCTCGGTGTCGGCGGGTTCGGTTTCGCCGGCAGGGGTATGGCGGGTGAGGGTAGGTTCTTCAACATGCCCCATCAGTATGGGATGATGCCCGGATATGCAAGGAGCATCGGCTTTCCCATCTTCGGCTGGCTGGGATCGATCCTGATCTTCGCCTTTGGCGTTGCTGTGGGCTTGATCCTGGCGGCCATCGGGCGTCGCCCTTCCAACCGTGAGTCGTCGGCGGGCGGAACCGAGGTCGGGGTGCCGGCTTCTTTCGAGGCTTGGCACACTCAGCTTCACGAGCAGGAGGCGAAGCGCCCGGCGACCAAACGCGCCAGGCGTAGTTGACGGAGATCGGCTCCTTCCCGGCCGACTCGGCTTGCGCTTCAGTCAGCCAGGCCGGGAGGAGCCTCACACCACTTGACTTGAGATGAGATCGGTCCTGCACCTGGATGCGGCGGTCCGTCCGGCTAGCGGTGTCCGATGGTTGTACCGGTGAGATGGAGCCCGCATTGGCGACGACGATCCTGGTTGTCGACGACGAAGAACGGGTCCTGTCCTTGCTCAAGGCATACCTGGGCCAGCAAGGATTTCGCGTGGTCACGGCGTCCGACGGACGTGAGGCACTGGAAGTCGCCCGGCGCGAAAAGCCCGGGCTGATTCTGCTTGACGTCATGATGCCGGAAATGGATGGGATCGAATTCCTGCGCCAGCACCGCAAGCAAGACTCGACCCCGGTGATCCTGCTGACGGCTCGCATCGAAGAGAGCGACAAGGTTGTCGGCCTCGAGTTGGGCGCCGACGACTACGTAACCAAGCCTTTCAGCCCGCGCGAGCTTGTGGCTCGCGTCCGCGCCGTCCTGCGACGGGCGGGGAAGGACGGACCGCGGCCGGATCAGTTGTTCTCCAGGGGCCTGAGCCTCGACAGACCGAAGCGCCGCGTCACGGTCGAAGACAGGCTGGTCGATTTGACGCCATCCGAGTTTGAGCTCCTGGCTTGGCTGATGTCGGTGCCGGGGAAGGTGTTCACACGCTTCGAGCTCCTGGATCACCTGCATGGGATGGCCTTCGAGGGATACGAACGTTCGATCGATCTGCATATCAAGAACCTGAGGGCGAAGATCGAGCCTGAGCCGCGAAATCCACGCTACATCAAGACGGTCTACGGTGTTGGCTACCGCTTCGCGGATGAGGAAGGCGAATGAAATCATTGAGCGCCAAGCTCGCAATCGCGTTCTTCGTCGCCAGCCTGTCGGGTCTCTTCTTCCTGGCGGTCCTGGCAGCGCGAGTTGTGGCGCGAGAGTTCGATGTGTACGTCGAGGCGCAGGATCGGGAGACCATGGCCTCCCGGCTTCGCGATTACTACAGCACGAAGGGAGATTGGACAGGGGTCGACTCGACCATTCTGGCCGGGGAAGAAGCACAGAGGCCGACGTTGCGCACCGCGTTCATATTGGTCGATGCAAATGGGGCGGTGGTGTTTCCGCACAATCTACCCCCCGGCTTCAGCCGCCCACCGGACATCCTGGCAGCAGATGGTACGCCGATCGTCGTTGGGCAGAAGGTGGTCGGAACGATGTTCTCCGGGCCGGAAGCCTTTGGCCCGCGCCGGCCGCCGGGGGGCTTCATCGACCGGATTAATCGCAACCTGCTCCTGGCCGTCTTGGGCGGCGCGGCCCTTTCACTCGCCCTGGGCATCCTGCTCTCGCGTTCGCTCACCAGGACCCTTCGCGAGCTGACGGCGGCCTCAAACGCCATCGCCCTTGGCGCCAGCGTCGAGCCCGTCCCGGTGCGAACGAAGGATGAGCTGGGAACGCTTGCCCGCGCGTTCAATCATATGAACGAGAGCCTGACTCGCGCCCGTGAGCTCCGCCTACGAATGACCGCCGATATCGCCCATGAGCTGCGGACGCCGCTAAGCGTGATCCTCGGTCATGCCGAAGCCCTGAGCGACGGCGTGCTGCCACCGTCGACAGAGACATTCCACATCATTCACGATGAGGCCAATCATCTCAGCCGGCTAGTGGATGATCTTCGCACCCTATCGATGTCGGAGGCTGGCGAGCTCACGCTGTACACCCAACAACAATCGGTCGCTCAACTCCTGGACAAGATCGGGGCGGCATTCAAGTCACAGGCGAAGACGAAGAAGATCGGCTTGTATGTCGACGCGCCTGCGGGCTTGCCGGAGGTCAGCATCGATGCGGATCGAATGAGCCAGGTGATGGGGAACCTGTTGGTCAATGCTCTCAGGCACACCCCTAAAGGTGGTCGGATCGAGATGTCCGCTGAGGCGCAACAAACCGGCGTTCGAATCCGCGTCCACAACAACGGGCCGGAGATCGATCCGGAGGAACTCGAGCATATCTTCGATCGATTCTACGGAGGACGGGCGAAGCCGCGTCAACGGGACGAGGGCTCAGGCCTGGGTCTGGCGATCGCCAAGTCGATCGTCGAGGCCCTTGGCGGTAAGATCTGGGCTGAGAGCGCGCCCGGCGAAGGCGCGACTTTCGTCATCGAACTTCCCACCCAAGCATCGGACGACCAGCCCGCGAATCCTGCAAAAGGGGCTGACGTCGGCTGATCAGTCCATCGGACCTCGAAGGCGTAGAGGGTTCGGGGCTGAAATGAGGAGGCGGGGGGGGGGGGGCGGGGCGCCGCCCCCGTTTAGACCCCAACCCCGGGGGGAGCGGGGGGGGGGGGGGGGAGGGGGGGTGGGTTGGGGGAAGGG
>CAZGRL010000017.1:0-20864 GCA_964528155.1 uncultured Anaerolineaceae bacterium | reverse complement strand
CGCCCCGCGCCCCCCCAGGGCGTCGCGGGGGCGGGCCTCAATTGCGGGGGCGGCCGGGATCCGCCGCCCCGCCTCCTCATTTCAGCCCCATCCGCGTGAAGCAGCGGGGCGGCCGGAAGCATGATCAGAGGTCTGGCTCAACGCTTGAGGTGGCCGACGGGCTAACCTCTTCAGTCGGCGTGGCTGTGGGGCTCGGGTTTCCTTCAGTTGGCGTTGATGTCGCCTCTGTGATGGTGGGGGTGAGCGTAGGCGTGACAGTCGCATCCGCCTCCGCGATATCGATCTCGACCCAGAAGGGTGAGCCCGACGCGCCGATCCCGAAGACGCCCCCTTCGTCATTCTCCAGCTTCCAATACCCCGTGTGATTGCCCGGATCGTCCGGGGCGACAAATTCGATGGAGACGTCGATCGTATCGCCCGGAGCGATGTCCTCGGTGACGAACTCGGCCGAGTCGGGCCCACCGAGCGCATCCCCATCCGAGAAGACGACGCGATAGTCGGCATTCCATGTGCAGGTTCCGTCGTTGCGAACTCGCCAGGTCTTCGTGAATGTCGTTCCCGCCTCCACATCGGTCCCGTCGGGGATGCTCACATCCTCGACAAATCCGGCCATGTCGCACACGGGCTGGCTGTACACCACCTGAGATCTGTTCGTGGGCAGCGGGCTCTGAGTCGCCGTCTGGGTCGAAGACAGGGTGCTTTCCCCCGTAGGTGAGACCGCAGCCGTTGGGGGGATAGGTGTGCTCGTCGGCGCCAGCCCGGTCAGCAGTGCCTCCGCCGTGGCTGCCGAACGTGCGGCATTAGACGGGGACTCTTGCACGTCTGAGTTCGCTGCCGACGCACTGCAAGCTCCAAGGAGGATCGAGGCCATGATCACCGCTGTCAGGCGTCCGGGCAGCCCCTTTGAGCGTCGCCTCCTAGGCACTCTCGAGTTCCCCCTCAGACGCGACACTGCGCAGGAGATCACAAGCCGCGCCGATGGGCGCCAGCCACATCCTTCTCTGATGAAGGTCGAGCAGCAAGACGCGCAGCGGGAGATCCAGGTCATATCCCAAAATGTCGGCTTCAAAGCTGTTCGAGATGGCCAGTGTGTATGTCCACCAGGTCCACTCGTCCTCGTCAATACCGTCTTCTCGCCAGATCCGACCATCGGCCCACACCACGCTCTGACGATCTTCTGACCACCATGTGGCGATGTATCTCTGCTTTCCGGGATAGTGCAGGACCTTCTCTTCAAAGGCCTGCGGGAGATCTCCGCTCAGTCGCACCAAGTGGCGAGCTACGCCATCAGACAACTCGGGGTAGCCATTACACTCTGAGTTCAAGGTTGCACTCCGTGGATCATTCGTGGTCCAAATAAGCGGATGAGTAGTCGGCCCGACGGTCCAACCGATTGGTGCGCCGACAGAGGCTGTCTCTCTCAAGATTAGGCCATCCGCGCTTCGGGAAGATGAAGAAGCTGTTTGAGAAAGATGTAGACCCTGAGCGGACGATGATCCAAGGGTGCCGAGGCCAGGCGACTGGGTCAGATACGGCGTCTGCTCACGTTGGCAACACAGCACCTCGCCGTGCCTGCGTTGTTCAGTGAGCTGTCTCTGACGGCGTCACTACGCCGGAAAAACGCGATCTCTCGTTCAACAGGGAGAAAGTCGGTTCGAGCAAGCTTGTTGCATTCTCTATCTGCCCCGGGTCATTGGGGGCGGATGGCGTGCATCCCGAACTGAGGACGACAGCAGAAGAGCCATCAACGGACCATCCTGTTGCCTGTAGACGGGCGCGGCGCTCAGTGCTTCCAGAGCCATGGGGAGTCGATGATCGTCCCCGGTTCGGTCGCCTGTTCGAGGACATCGAGAAGCTCCATGAGCACGCCGCGTTGGGTATCGACGTCGCCGGGAGGTCCCAGAGGTGCTCCGAGGGGGAAAGGTACGAACAGTGCTCGCGGCGGGAGGACATTCTAAGCTACCTCACGACGCATCACGAGACACACAGTCGATAGCCCCGCCTCTTCCAACGCTCGGCTGATCAGTCCCACGGTCTGCTGACAGATAGGTCAACACGGGATGAGCAGCGCCGCCTGTGCACTCGCCTCAAGGAGCCTCGCCGCCGCGGCAGGGGCGGTCTGCTCGATGAGTTGTCGGGGCTGAGGTAGATAGCCCATGAATGCCAGGGCCGGATCGGCGAATTCCCCGATGATCCCGTCGCCCTCGAACTCCCGCAGATGAGATAGCGGAAAACCTACTGCCGGATCTTCGTCGACGTACATGTGGTTGTAATGGGTGTGCGCGAACGCCAGGGCTTCCAGAAGCGTATCCCTGGGGATCTCCCGGTACGAGGGATCGCCGTAGTAGTTCTCCGCATCAAACGGGATGTCCATCTCCTTGCGATAGGCACCACAGGTGCTGATCAGGGCAATACTTGAGTCGGCCACGCGCCGGTCAAAGGGTGTCCAGGGGGAGGCGTCGTTGACGATCCAGTCGAAGTTCGGGTCCCATTTCGACCGCACCAGATTGTAAGATCGCTGAAGTGCCTCGCTGTCTTTCATCAACACTCCTTCCGCGTCGTCCCCTGAATTCATCTCGATCGTAGTGGCACCGGCCTCGCCGGCAGCCTGAGTATCCTTCTATGAAGGTATATCACGTGTGGCGACGGTGGGCGGGACAGGTCATTCCTTATGGGCAATTCGGTTTGGGCAGGCGTAGCCGCTGGGGGCAGGGTGTGCGGGTAGCGATCGAATATAATCTCGACGGAGTTGCCTCGTGGCCAAGAGAACCAATGAAGAGTGGCTGTCTGATTTGCGCTCAAAAGGCGAGTCGCGCGATGCGGCCCTGACTGATCTACGGTCCGTGATCATCGGCGGCCTTCCCTACGCGCTCTCGAACTGGCTCTCGCCGTCCGATCCTGCGTTTGCCCCATTGGCGGAGGAGGTCGCACAGGAGACTCTCTTGCGTGTGCAGTCGCGTCTGGACACCTTTGAGGGGCGGAGCCAATTCACCACCTGGGTCCACAAGATCGCCGTCCACATCGCCCTGAGCGAGCTCCGACGCAGACGCTGGAAAGACGTTTCGCTGGAGGAGTTGCTGGAGGGGAGCGAGGGCCGTCTGGGCGGAGCTGCCGCCGATCCGGGCCCAGGTCCCGATGCGGCAGCCGAGCGGAGCGATCTCATGAGCCAGCTTGGCCGGCTGATGCGCGAGGAGCTCACGGATCGCCAGCGTAAGGCGTTGACCGCGGTGGCCATCGAGGGCATGCCTATGGATGAGGTTGCGCGGCGAATGGGTACAAACCGCAATGCGCTGTACAAACTGCTCCACGACGCCCGTCTTCGCTTGAAGGAACGCATGGCCCGAGAGGGTTTGGTTCCTGGGGAAGTATTGGCGGCGTTCGAGGAGTAGCCGGTTGCTGAAGAGGATGAGCAGCGTGTGATATCGCTGCCACGCCTCCTGGGTAAGAAGATCGTCCATCGAATCGTCAGAGGCACGAGGCGGAGGGGAAGGCAACGGGAGAGCTTTATTGGGGAGTCTGAGACGGCTCTTCCGGCGTGGAGCTGAGCCCTCACCACCGGTTGAGGCCGACAGCCGCAGCGATCTTGCACAGCGCCTGGTGGCGATCATCGAGCGAACTCAACCCGACGAGTGTACCTGTGAGGAGACCTACGCTTTGATCGACCAGTTCACCGAGGCGTTGGAGCGCGGCGAGGACGTGAGCAACATCATGCCGCTGGTCAAGCGACACCTCGAGATCTGCACCGACTGCAAGGAGGAGTTCGAAGCCCTGCTTCGGGTGATGCAGGCGTCCCCTAGCGATCTGGAACGCGATCGGCAGTAGTGCCAGTCATTCGGGAGAATGCGCTTGAGCCGTCGCGCCTCCAGGCTCCATTCGTTCTCCACGAAAACCCATGCCTGTCACAATTTACTTGACGCGAGTCAATCGTTCATCGATCGGGAACGAGCGGGGTGTTCCGATTCGGATGAGCCGGAAATCGGCATGTTGCGGATTCAGCAGATAGTTGGGCTCGTGAGGTACGATTGCACTCGGCACAGCCAGGGCCGCAGATCTCATCTCCCTCACCCATGTATCTCCGAGAAGCCTGGCCGCGGTCGGGGCAGGATTTTTCCTCCAGTCAGACGGCAATTCGGATGGGGCGACGACCTCGACCAACTCCTCATCGAGAGCGATCTCGATCAACGCATATCCGTTCAGCGGTGCGGTTGAGGCCAGGTTGACCAGGATTTCAAGCAACGCGAGGGAGGCCGCCGAGGAAGTGTAGACCACTCTCGTCCCGATGCTGTTCCATCGGCCGCCTGTTCGGGCGGCACCCTCTCCCGAAAACGCGCCGTCCAGGTACTTTGTCTTGACAATCCGCCACGCGTGCGGCATTAGCTGAAGACGCCGTGCTCGAGGCGCGCCACCAGGCTCTCGACCTCGCGCGCACCCACCTCCGTTCGTGCCAGTTCAAATGGGATCTTCCCGTCCAGCGCCGGGCTGGGTCGCTCAAGCCAGGTGCGCGCGGCGCTCTTGTCGCCCTCGTGAAGTCCGACGGCCAGATCGAAAACCCGGGCGAGTCGCAGTAGCCTCTCCGACTCTGCCTGACTCAACTTCCCCTTTGCCTTCCGGCGTGTCAGAGTGCGCAGTGTGATTTGGACCAGGGCCGCCAGTTGCTCTCGGCTGAGATCCGCTGCCTTCTGCAGGCGGACGAAGGACTCGTAGGAGAAGCCGCCTTCCACTTTGTCCGCCAGGGCGAGCCGGTCGTGCACCCTCAATCCGAGCACATGGGCATACGAAAGGGGATCCGCCGGACTGAAGGCCCCAGAGGCGCCGGAGCCAGAGGCCGGCGTGGGTGAGCTCGAAGTTCGGGTCTTGGCCACGAACATACCCTCCTTGGGCAGAGGCCATCTGGCTTCATTATACCTGCCAAGTGGCGCTCAAGGTCGCTCTGGGTGGGAATGCCAAGGCGCCCCTGAGATGGGGCGCCTTGGATCGTGACTGGGTATTCGAAGCCGGGCTAGGCTTCCACGATGCAATCGACGGGACAGACTGAGACGCACTGCGGCGAATCGTAGTGACCCTCGCACTTGACGCACGTCTCGGGGTTAATCACGTAGATCGTGTCCCCTTCCGAGATGGACTGGGTCGGGCAGTCCGGCTCGCAGGCACCGCAGGAGATGCACTCGTCGGTGATTTTCATGGGCATGGGGTGTGCCTCCTGAATGTGGAAGAAATTGTACGCTCGGCAAAAGACTACTCCAGCGGGGGTAGAGCCTCAATGGACGAAACGCACATGAATTGCCGGATCATCGTATGGGCGGGCGGAATTTAGGACCATACCGGTCCGATATTTCTGGACGGTCCGCCTCGATCCTGTGGGCCTGTTTCCTGGTGAGAGTCAGGCCGCTCTCAGCTCGCCGATGCGAGGATGGGGTCAATGACGCCCTTGAAGAACTCGAAGGATTGGGGGCCGGCGATCGGCTGATCGTTGACGAGGAACGCCGGCGTGGCTACGAATCCATGAGAGTAGGCGTCTTTTGTGCTGGCTTCGACCTTGGCCTGATGGACCCCAGAGTCCAGACAACTGTCGAATCGCGCTGTGTCCAGCCCAAGCTCGGCGGCGTAGGCCTTGAGATCTTTGCCGGACAGGGCGGGTGCGCGATCGTAAAGCAGGTCGTGATACTCCCAGAATTGACCCTGGTCGAAAGCGCATTGGCCGGCCTCGGCCGCCAGAGGCGAAGCTGCGGTGATGATCGGGAAGTCGCGCCAGACAAACCGGACTTGCGCGCCGTAGTGCGACAGGATTTGCTCGAGGACACCCTGTCGGTACCAGCTTCGGCAGGTCGTGCAGCCGAAATCGCCGTACTCGACGATCGTCACCGGGGCATCGGGCGGGCCGAGCGAAGGCTCATCGGCGAGCGATGGGCTGCCTCCCGCCTGCGACGAAGGCCGCGGCCAAAGCACGCCAATCGCACCCAATATAACGACCGCCAGCAATGCAGCGGCCAGCCTTTTCAGGTTGAAGCCAGACGCGGGCTGGCCGCCGGCACCGTCCTTGCCCTGCTCAATTCCGGGCCGCTCTGATTTGCTCATTCCGCCTCTCGATGCAAGGCCGTCAGGATCGCGCACCAACAGGCGCATCCGGGCCAGACACCCGGGCCAATTGGGCGCTCCTACACCTGGACGCGATCAGCCGCTCTGGCCTTACCTGAGAGGCAAGGACTGCCGGGGAGCGAACAGGAAGCAGGCTCGAGCAGGGGCCTAGGCAGTGATGAAGCCGGCGGCGTCTTGCTTGAGACGCGAAAGTGAATTCACATCCAGGTAGAACATGTGACCGGCGGGATAGTAGGCCATGCTGATGTTGTGACGCACTTCGGGATCGACATTCATGTGGTTAATCATGTATTCCGTGGCGAAGTGCGGCGTTGCCAGATCGTAGTAGCCCTGCCCGACAAATACCTTCATGAAAGGGTTCTTAGCAATCGCGCTGCGCAAGGCCTCGCCGGTGTTGGGGAGTTTGCCGTTCTCCCATTCCCATTTCGACTCGATTTCTTCGGACAATGCGACGTATGTCAGATCGGTCTTGATGCCCAGTTCGTTGGCAGCGTAGGCGTTGAACATGGCCGTGTAGGGTGGCTTGATCGCGACCATCGAAACATCAAATTCCGGCGTTTCATTGACGCCGATTGCCTCGATCCCCTTGAAACGTGCGTCGAGCCGCCCGATGCTGCGCTTCTCGCCTCGCAGGAGTTCTTTGCAGAACCGCATGATATCGACTCGCAGGTTTGAGCCGATGACGTAGCGTTCTTCGAGCCCGGTGTATCGGGCCAAAGTCGTAGCGATGGATTGGCGTTCGGTGTCGGTCAGGCGATCTCCCTTCATCAGGGCGATCGTGTATTCCCCGCCTGACCACTCTTCGACTTCATCCAGAAGGATTCGCAGCTCGCGTGACTGAAGATCGGGTGGGAGCTTCTTGTGATACCAGGCGGCAGCAGTATATGTGGGGACGAACAGCTGAAACGGGAGGTCATCTCCCTGCTCGAAGAAGATCGGTCTCAAAGCCAGAGCAGTCGAGATCAGGATCACACCGTTGAAGGCAATCCCATGCTCGACCAGATGACCTGCCAGCCCGGCCACCCGCGTTGTGCCGTAGCTCTCACCGGCCATGAAGAGAGGCGATGTCCAGCGATTGTTGCGCGTCAAGAACAGACGGATGAACTCTCCCATCGACTCGATGTCACCCTTGAAGTTCCAGAACTTCTTGTCCAGGTCTTCCTTGGCGGCGAGACTGTAGCCTGTCCCAACCGGATCGACAAAGACCAGATCGGCGACGTCGAGCCAGGTATGATCATTCGGCTCGAGTTGGTAGGGCGGAGGTGGCAACCAGCCTTCGTCAGCCATCTTCACCCGGTGTGGGCCGATCGCGCCAAGGTGGAGCCAGATCGAAGCCGACCCTGGGCCGCCGTTGAAACAGAACACCAGAGGCCTCTTGGAAAGGTCGCCCGGGTCGTCGAGCATGTAGGCGGAGAAGAAGATTTCGGCCTCAGTCTCGTCGAACGGATCCTTTAGAGGGATCACGCCCGCCAGGGCAGTGTAGCTGAGCGTCCGCTCCTTGAGTATGAGCTCGTGGTGAGTCTCGACCGGTTCAATCCCAAAAAGTTTGCGCTTCTTGTCTTTGTCCTCCGGCTTCGCCTCGGGCTTGGGCTTTCCTTCATCCGGCATGCTGGCGTCCTCCTGCGTGCAGTTGGATCGAGTGGGTGGATCGTGTTCGAATACGTATGTTCGACCGGGACGAGAAGGTCGCTGGAGGAGCAATCAAGAACCGTCGCCCTCGCCGACCAGCTTCCATGCCCAGGGCAGGGCAACGGCCGCCAGAACGAGCTTGAAGGCGTCTCCGATCAGGAATGGGGCGACGCCAGTGGCCAGGACCTGACTCCACTCGACGAAACTCGAGAGCCAGGCGACACCAAAAACGTAGATCGTCAGTGTTCCCAGCGCCATAGCCGCAGCCGTCGTCGCGACACGCCGATCCCAACCGTGTCGACTGAGGAATCCGACAACGGCGGCGGCGACCGCGAAACCTACGAGATAGCCCGCCGTCGGACCGGCCAGCCGAGACATGCCGGCGGCGCCACCGGCGAATACGGGCAATCCCACGGCTCCCATCCCGACGTAGGTGAGCATACTGACCGCGCCGCGTCGGGTTCCAAGTAGCGCCCCGACCAGCAGCACCCCAAATGTCTGCCCGGTGATGGGCACGGGTTGCAGTGGGATCTGGATCTGTGAACACAGCGCCGTGAGTAGGGCCCCGCCGATGATCAGAACCACGTCTCTCGCCAGCCCCACTCCCGGCCAGGCCCGCTCTGCCAGAACCAACCGTCGACCTGTCACATGGATCATGGTCTACCTCCGCTCGAGAACCTGACTTTGAATACGGACACCGGCGCGCAGCCCGCGAGCCGGCGCCGATATGGTCCTTGGATCTCGTTCGATCAACCCGCCCTCTCGTAGACCCCGATGACAGGGAAGCGTGACGAAGCCCGTGGACGATAGAAGCCGAGTGGGCGCAGGCCGATGCAGGCGGCCGCACCTGCGCGGGACGAGCATTGGCCAACCCCTCTCACGCAACCGCCATCTCCTTGCCGACGGCCGACGGCTCAGGCGTCGGCGTGCGTTTGCGTAGCATATCCAGGATCAAATAGGCCCCGACAGCTGCAGTAACGTGTTTCAGCGTGTGCCCGCTGACGATATGCCCGAGGGCGTAGATCTGTGCGTCGAGTAACTCAAACATCTTCGCTGCCAGGTAGACGGCGAACACGACAAACACCGTGTTCGATCGGGTATAGCGAGATGGGAACAACACGCTTAGGAGCGGGATCGCCAGGAGTGAAAGATACTGGACATCGATGTACGCGCGAAGATCGCCAGAGCCTCTGAGCTCGGTGATGTGCCAGTGCACAATGCTGTAGACCCCAACCCCGACCAATCCAGGAAGTAGGCGAAGCCCAGTCGATCGGTCGATTCGCTCCCCGATCGTGGCGGCCAGCCAGGACATGAAGGTGATCGTCATGGGCAGTCGGTCCCAGACCAATCGATTGTCGCCTGGAACGAGGTGGTAGTAGGCCGAGCCGAACGAGATCAGGGCAACACCGATGAAGAAAACCCGATAGTGCCAGGCCTCGGACGGATCGGCGAAGGCGGCCTTGAACCGCGGGTCGCTCTTTCTCCTCAAGAAGTCGAGGGCGGCCAGTCCGACGACAAGATAGGGGAGATTCGAAACGACATCGAGGAAGTACGGGATGCCCAGGAAGGAGCGCGTGTCGGCGAAATGGTTGTAGGCCAGGTTCTGCACGACCGGCGAATGGGCGAAAGTCGCAATGACCGCACCCAAGGTAATCAAGACGAAAAGCGCCTCCCTGGTTCTGCGAGACATTCGAGCGGCGACCCATTCACCACTCCAAAAAGAACCCCCGGTCGGCATCGGATTCCTCCTTTCACAATCGCGTTGTGGATGATCACAGTGAGTCACGTGCCTTGGCTGTCGGGCTCGATGACCGCCGAGAATAGTATATAGGCGAAAGGATTGTCGGCCGGAAGATCGAAAATGGCTCGACAGAAGTCCCTTCTCTTGTCCTCGCCTTGTCACCACGATCCGTTGTGAGACGCAGTCGACGGCGGCTGCGACACTGCACGGAGCGGCTTGTGGATCCGTCCCTTTGTCGTTGCCCGACGCACACGAATCATGGCGTCAGTTCGTAGGGGATAGAGAGGTCGGGAGCCACGTGGAATGAATCCACCACCAGGGACTTCAGCTCAAAGCACCCGCACAGGTCGCTATCGGAGGCGGCCATCAGGACAATATAGACACGTTTGTCGAGCAGGATGATGCGGGCATCGAACGCCCCGTCATCCCCGAACTCGCGCAGGTCAACCCTCCTGGTGAGGGTCAGCGACGGGAACGTGTCCTCGGCCAGGCTCGACCGTTCCGCTTCTGCTTGGGCCTTGAATGGTCTCAACAGGTCATCTCGAGTCTGGGAGAGCACATCCGCGGGCGTGAAGTCGGTCAATGCTTCCGGCGGCAGGTCGCAGTCGTCTTTTCGTCACGCCCCAGCTGGCTCTTGTCCCCTGCCTCGCATGGACCCCTCGACCGTTTGCGGTCCCGCTCTGTGGACTTGAGGCATCGGGTGCCCTTCCTGCGCGGCCGGGCAATTGTCCCCAGGCCCAAAGAAAACGGCCCGTCTCTAGATGTCGGATTCCAATTCAGTCTGTGGCTTGGGGGTCGGAGATGTTTGAGTTCGTATATAGGTGGGGATTCGCGCAAGGTGAACCGTGACGCCGACTGCGATCAAGCAAAGCAGCACCTTCAACCACGCCGCCTGAACCACGTAGAAGGCGGAGAAACTGATCGTCAACCACAAGGCAGTGATGGTCAGGATCTTCTCCCGACGAGGGATGCCGAGGCCGCGGCGATAGTTGTCGATGTACGCGCCGAAGACCCGGTTGGTCAGCAACCAGTGCAGGAAACGTTCGGAGCTGCGGGCGTACAGGAATGCGGCCAGGAGCAAGAAAGGAGTGGTGGGCAAGATCGGCAGGAAGATCCCCAGGATCGCCAGCCCGACGGCCAGCGTCCCGGCAGCGATCAGCAGGTATCGAGTGAGTCGTTTTTTCACCAGCGGCCTCTCGAGTCGGTTCGGTCTCGGCATGCGGAAGGAGATTGTACCGCATGAGCGGTGAGGCCGGCGGTCGGGATGAGCCAGCCCGCCAGGATCCTCTCCAGGTGTCGGCCGACGACGTCCCTGCGAACTTCGCGCGGGTGAGCCTGAGTCGTGGTGGTAAGATTGTGGACAGAACCTATCCAGATTCCGAGAGTGTCCTATGACGACAGGTATGCGCAAGGTCAAGCAAATCATTGAGCCTCAATTGGTCATCGAAGGCGCCGATGTGCTGCTCCGCCGATCATTCGGCCCGAACCCGGCGAACCCCTTCGATCCCTTCCTGCTGTTCGATCACTTCGCCTTCAACAATCCGATCGAAGGGCCGATCGTCGGCTTTCCGACGCACCCTCATCGGGGAATCGAGACGGTCACCTACATGCTTGAGGGCAACGTACGCCACCGTGACAGCCTGGGCAATATGGGGATCATTGGGCCTGGGGATGTCCAGTGGATGACCAGCGGCCGGGGGATCATGCACGAGGAGATGCCTTGGCGAGGGCCCAATGGTCTGATCAACGGGTTTCAGCTATGGGTCAACCTGCCAGCGGCGCTCAAGATGAGCCGACCGCGTTATCAGGAGATCAAGGAGGCTGATATCCCGGCTGTCGAACGCGACGGCCTCCGGATCCGCGTTGTGGCCGGAGAGTTCGAGGGCGCACGCGGCCCCGTCACCGAGATCGCCGCCCGTCCGCTCTACATGGATCTCGCTCTACCGAGCGGGGCCGAGGTCAGCATCCCTACCTGCCCGGGGCACACTGTCGTGGCCTATGTCTTCGAGGGAGCGGGCGTGTTTGCTGTCGATGAGGACGACCCGGGCGAGATGATCGAAGCTGTTCGTCTGGTTGTGTTCCAGGATGGGGATCATGTCCGGATCAAAGCGGGCCCCGATTCCGGCGTGCGCTTCATGCTCATGGCCGGTGCGCCCTTCCGCGAGCCGATCGCGCCCTATGGGCCGTTCGTGATGAACACCCAGCAGGAAATCCGGCAGGCGTTGGCCGATTTGCGGAACGGCACGTTTGTGCAGCCCGAGACTGAGGTAGAAACCTCCGGCTGAGCGAGGATCGGTCAGACACCGGCGAGGAGAACACGCGGGGGACCGCCGGGATGAAACACGTTTGACGCCGGCCCGAGGTAAGAAAGGGCCGGCCTTTTACGTCTGTGGATCGGAAAGGAGAGCGTGTTGATGGGCAAACCGATCCACGTGAAGAGCGAGGAGTTCATGGCCAAGGTCCTCGAAGCGGATGGACCGGTCGTCGTTGATTTCTGGGCGGAGTGGTGCGGGCCATGTCGGTTGCTGGCGCCCGTGATCGAACAACTGGCGCAGGACTACGACGGCCGGGTTCAATTCGTCGAGGTCAATGTCGATGAGAATCCGGATGTGGCCATGACCTATGGCGTCGAAGGGATCCCGACGCTAGTCCTGTTCCATCAGGGTGAGGTGGTCGACCGCATCGTCGGCTATCTTCCGAAGCCGATGCTGGCCCACCAGTTGGAGGCTGCCCTACCTATCACGGCCTGACTGGCGATCCACTGCAGGCGAGGATCGCTGGAAGACCCCTGGTCTGGAGTCACACGAACGACGGTCGCTCGCGCGCCGAGATGTATCGAACCTCGGCGCGTTTTGATTCGGTCCGCCTTGGCGATCAGATCAGGCCAATGGAGGAAGCAGAAAGTGAGCTAGTGCGCGGGGAGCGTGTCGGTGCAGCGCTGTCCCGCCGGATCGGAGCACCCATTCCAGCTTGTGGCCGTGCTGAGGGGCGGCACCGGCGTCGGTGAGGATTGCTGCGGATCGTTTGGGGTACCCGTCAACCAGATCGTCTGTGTGGGCTCTGCGCCGGCCGGACCGTCGACCGAGGCACTTCCGGGCACTGGCGTGTCCGCCTCCTGTGGATCCTCCGCCGAGTCGTCGGCCGCCGACAATTCCGTCGGAGCCGGCTTCACAGGGCTGTCGTCTTCCGTCGACGTCTCAATCTGCGTCGGCTCAGACACATCACCGAGGCGGACCGGTGTCGGAATGAGTGCCTCGGGCCGGTCAGCGGGTGTTGGCGTCGAGATCGATGGCGCAAGCTCGGGCAGGCTGATCTGGCGCGGATCCGAGATAGCAGTTGCACTCTCCGCAGGCTGTCGACTCGGCAACAAGTCGGCGATCGATCCCAGTTCGAGGCGCATCCAACGCGCCGCAGCCAGGGCAGGCAGGGTCAACACGAAACACCCCAAAGCCACGACGGCAAGGCTGGCCATACCCCAGCCCAGGGATCGATTGATCCGGGATGAGACTCGCCCTGCAGAAGCCGTGTGAAGAGGGGTCCCGTTGGGAGAAGTGTGCGTGCGCATGGCCTGGCGGAAGGCACGGGCCATTTCGCCCACGCTGGAGTAGCGCTGTGACGGATCCTCCTGCAACGCCCGTTGTAGGACCTCGGCCACCTCCGGCGCCAGGATGATCCCCGTCACCGATGCTTTTCCGTCATTCGATGATTCGGGGGCGGTGGCCTCGAGGGCCTGCTCGACACATTGTCCGGTCAGGAGCTCGAATGCCAGAACCGCCAACGAGTACTGATCCGATGCCGGTGTTGGCTGGCCCCCACTTCGGACCTCCGGGGCTACGTGTTCGCCCGCAAGGCTCTCGGCGCTCGCGTCGTTCAGGTCGGACAGCCTCTGGGCGAGCCCGATGATCTGCATCTGGCCTGTGTCATCGAACATCACCTCACCAGGTGAGAGGTGTCCGTGGACTACCCCCAGCTTGTGGGTCTCTTCAAGCGCGACGGCGATTTGTTCCAGCAGCGCGAGTGCATCGGCCGGTGAGATCTGGCCAATCTCGAGGCGATCCTTCAGGCTGCCTCCGGTCATGAAGGGCATGATGATATATGCTCTGCCGCCGTTCAAGCCGGAGCCGATCAGTCTGGGGATGCCGGGTTGATCGAGCCCGGACAGCTTCCGCAATGAGTCGAGGAGAGCTTGAAGCTTGAGTTTGTCGTGAGACAAGTTGGATGGAAAGAGCTTGATGGCCACGGGCCTTCGGCCATCGATGCCGATCGCCCTGTAAACCTCAATACCAGCCTGGCCGCCGAGTGCCTCGACAATCCGGTACTCCGCCAGGATTTTCCCGATCATTCCAGTCTTCTCACCCGCTGAAACACTCAATTGCATCACCATGTCGGCTCGCCGGATGGGTTTGCCCCGCATTTCTCCGACGATGCACAGGCGGGCGCCGCCGGACGCACGCGGCCAACCCGCCTGATACTCTCGACATACGACCAAAGTCGTACGACAAGCATACCCCACAGCGGGCGACGGCCAGGTAACAGGCGGGATGGTCCGTTGGTACTAGCGCCGGCACTCCGGCGCTCGCCCATCGGGTTCCCGTAGGACGAGAGTGACGAAAGTCCTCCGGGCGCATGACAACGTGCGGTTCCGGCGAGTTGGCACCGCATATAGGATGAAGATGCGAATCATTCTCATCTAGGTGTATGCGCGATGCGGGTTTTCTGCCGAAGGGACACGAGTGCACCTGGTTCATGCCATCGTCAGGCTCGAGGGCTGACGGTTGGTCAGGCCATGGTGGCTATCGTCGGCCAGCCCAACGTTGGGAAGAGCCTGCTGTTCAACCGCCTGACCGGCGCCTACGTGACCGTGTCCAACTACCCGGGGACGACTGTCGAGCTGGCCAGAGGCCATGTGCGGCTGCCCTGTTGCGGTGGATCGCTGGATCTGGTCGACACACCCGGCCTGTTCAATCTGATGCCGACCTCCGAGGAGGAGCGCGTGACCCGCCGTATCCTCTTCGATGAACAGCCGGGTCTCGTCCTGAATGTCGTCGACGCCAAGAATCTGACGCGCATGCTCCCGCTGACTTTGCAGTTGATCGAAGCCGGCCTACCCCTCATCCTTGATCTGAACATGATGGATGAGGCGGAGCTCCATGGGCTGGACATCGATCTGTTTGAATTGGAGAACGCTCTGGGCATTCCCGTCCTCAGCACCGTCGGCACGAACGGCAAGGGCCTTGATGTCTTGAAGGAACGGATCTCGAACAGTGTCCACCCGGATTGTGCAATACGACCCTGTCATTGAGCGCTCGATCGAGGCCATAGGGCGATTGCTCCGTGGCGCGTATCCGCTGTCGGCCCGATCGGTGGCGTTGCTCCTTCTCGCCGGAGACGAGGAGATGCGCACGACGGTCGAGGCCCGCGATCCAGCAACGCTCCCGCGCATCGGGGAACTGGTCGATGAGGCGCGGGCAAACCAGCCGGAACCGCTGTCATACGTTCTGGCGGCCCAGCGGCAGCGGACCGTCGAGCGACTTCTCCGGGATGTCGTTCAGGTGCGGGGAGGAAAGGCGCGCGGTTTCGCCGAGCGCCTTAGCCAGGCGATGATGACTCCGCTGTGGGGCATCCCGATCCTGTTGGCGACCCTGGGCGCCCTCTACGCATTCGTAGGCATCTTTGGTGCGCAGACGCTGGTCGGTTGGCTGGAGAATGGCCTCTTCGCCCGGTTGGTCAATCCATGGGTTGATGGGCTTGTCATCCGGCTGGTCCCATGGCCGGCATTCCGGGGACTGTTCGGCGGGGAATACGGGATCCTGACGCTGGGGATTCGCTATGCGGTGGCGATCATCTTGCCCATCGTCGGAACGTTTTTCTTCGCGTTCGCGATCATCGAAGACAGCGGCTACCTTCCCAGGTTGGCGCTTCTGATCGACAGGGTTTTCAAGACCATCGGTCTCAATGGCCGGGCAGTCATCCCAATGGTCCTCGGGTTTGGCTGCGACACGATGGCGACGATTGTCACTCGAACCCTCGAGACTCGAAGAGAGCGAGCGATCGCCACCATCTTGCTGGCGCTGGCCATCCCATGCTCGGCTCAACTGGGTGTGATCTTTGCCATCCTGGCCGGTCGGCCTGTGGCATTGTTGATCTGGGCGTTTGTCGTCCTGGGCATTTTCCTTCTGGTCGGTTTCCTGGCCGCGCGGCTGGTCCCTGGAGAACGGGCAGCTTTCTATATGGAGTTGCCACCCCTCAGGCTCCCGCGGTTTTCGAACATTCTGGTCAAGACATACACCCGTATGGAATGGTATCTGCGGGAAGTCCTGCCGATCTTTGTCCTGGCGAGTGTCCTGATCTGGATCGGGCAGATGACCGGGATTTTCGCCGCCGCGCTGTCGGCGCTCGAACCGGCGGTGAAGTGGATCGGGCTTCCCAGTCAGGCGACGGCCGCTATCCTGTTCGGTTTCTTCCGCAGGGATTATGGAGCGGCGGGTCTATATGATCTGCGGGGCGTGCTGGACGGCGTTCAGCTCACCGTAGCAGCCGTCACGCTCACTCTTTTCGTCCCGTGCATCGCGCAAACGGCGGTCATGTTCAAGGAGCGCGGATGGAAGATCGCACTTGGGGTGATCGCCTTCATCATTCCGTTTGCGTTCACCGTAGCCTGGGGTCTATCCAAAGTGCTGACACTGCTGAAGGTGCCGCTGTGAAATGCAGCATGTGCGGGGCTGAATTCGAGGCTGACGCTGCTGCCCGCTCATGCAGCGGGTGCCCACTCGTAGGCAACTGTAGCCTGGTGCGCTGCCCGTCATGCGGATTTGACAACGTCCCTGAGTCGCGGCTGGTTGGATGGGTTAGGAAACTCAATCAGCGACGTCGGCGATGTCGTCACGCCAGAGTGACCGACTGGATCGGGCCCCTCACAATGGCCGACCTGCCTCCCGGGCAGAAGGCGCGTGTCGTCGGTGTCGTGCATGAGAATGCCGCCGGGCGGCATACTCAGAAGTTGATTGCCATGGGTGTTTTCCCGGGCGCCCAGGTGGTGATGCAGCGTCGCTCTCCGGGATACGTCTTTCAGATCGGGTTCAGCCAGTTTGCTGTTGACTCGGATGTGGCGCGCTCCATCCTGGTCCAGGTCGAAGGAAGGAGGAAACCGCATGCCAGACCCTTCCACCGTTGACGTGAGGCAGAGACTGCGTGGCGCAGGGCTGCGGGTCACGCCACAACGGATGCTCGTTCTCGAGATCCTCGAGAAGGGCAGCCACCTCGACGCAATGGCGATCCACAAACGTGCAGCCAAGGCCCGGCGAGGTCTGAGCCTGGCTACCGTATACCGCGCCCTGGCGGCCCTGACCGAATCCGGGCTGGTCGAGCAACGCTACCTCGATTCCGACCACAGCCGCGAGTATTACGAAGCAGTTCGCGGACCCGAGCATCACCACATGACTTGTCTTGGCTGCGGAGAAGTGATCGAATTCGAGACGCGTCGGATCCGACAAATACGAAGCGAACTCGAAGCAATGAAGGGATGGGTACTGCAGCGGACCTGCCTGTGTATCGAGGGTTATTGCCCGAAGTGTCAAAACGAGAGGCGGACAATCCAGGTTGCAGTTGCTGCTGCGCCATCCAAGTGAGTCATCCGAAAGCGTCGGCGTTCACGGTGGGTCCTCCCGATCAAGCTGATCACCGACAATCCAGGCACCTTCTGGGCTAGCAACTCTTCGCAATGCGTCGGATCGCGGCCGGTGATCTCGTCATGCGCCGAGATCTCATCCGGCCGCGCTTTCGAGCGCGGCCTCGAAGGTGGAGAGCGCCTGGCGGATCTGGGACTCGTCCACGATCAAGGGCGGGATCCAGCGGATCGTGTTGTCATATGATCCGCATGTGAGCAGCATCAGATCTCTGTCCAAACAAGCTTGGGCCACGGCCTTGGCACGTTCGGTCCAGGGCTCCCCCTTCTGCGTGGTGAACTCGGTTCCCACCATGAGCCCCAGGCCGCGTACGTCTCCGATCTCGGGGTGTTCCTCCTGGAGCTTTCTCAGCCCTGACATCAGGACTTCCCCCATCGCGGCCGCGTTCTCGATCATCCTTTCGTCGCGCATAACCTGGAGCGTGGCGACCGCAGCCGCGCAGGCCACGACGTTCCCGCCGTAGGTCCCCCCGTGCGATCCGGGACGCCATTTGGCCATGGTCTCCGGCCGGGCGGCGATCCCGGACAGGGGTAGCCCTGAGGCCAACGCTTTGGCCATGATCAGCACATCCGGGACAAGCCCCGAATGGTCGATCGCCAACCAGCGCCCGGTGCGTCCAAAACCGGATTGCACTTCGTCGGCGATCAACAAGATTCCGTATTGATCGCAAGTCTCGCGCAAGCCTCCGAGAAAACCCTCCGGCGGGACGACGTAACCTCCTTCGCCCTGAACGGGCTCGACCAGGATCGCAGCCGTCTCCTCCGGCGCCGTCTGAGTTTTCAAGAGATGTTTGAGCTCATCCAAACAGAACTGCATCGTCGTCTTCGGGTCCCAGCCGTAGCGGTAGGCATAGGGGAAGGGGGCGACAAAAAAGCCGGAGGCCAGCGGCTGATAGCCTGCCCGGTAGATGGTCTTGGAGGTCGTCATCGCCATCGTGGCATTGGTCCGGCCGTGAAACGATCCCTGGAAGACGATGACATTCGGCCGACCTGTCGCCGCCCGGGCCAGCTTGACTGCGGCCTCAACCGCTTCCGCCCCGGAGTTGGAGAAGAAGTACGATCGGAGCGACTCGGGCAAGATCCCTGCGAGCTCTCGCGTGAGGTCAAGCATCGGTTGGTGGATGACCATGTTGGCCTGACCGTGGATCAACTTGGCGGCCTGTTCCTGGATCGCCTGAACGACGCGCGGGTGGCCATGACCGGTGTTGGTCACCCCAATCCCGCACGTGAAATCCAGGTATCGGTGTCCCTCGACATCGAACAAGTAGGCGCCTTCACCGTGATCGACGCGGATGTCGAAGATGCGATTCCAGATGGGGGAAATCATGTCGACCGGGTTCTGAGACATGTGATACCTCCAGGGGGATCCATCGAGGCGCGGAGAGATGATCGTCTGCCGTGCCTGGAGTTCGCATTCAGTCTGACGACAGAGATGTTGGACCTTTGGATCTCAGATAGGGCGGAAATCGTGCCCGTCGCACAGGAACCTGGCCCTCGACGAGGGCCAGAACGGGTTCCACGGTTCGCACACGATGGCGGCAGTCTGTTGCAGGCTCCTCGGGCAGGACTCGAACCTGCAACCCACCGGTTAACAGCCGGTTGCTCTGCCGATTGAGCTACCGAGGATGGCGACGAGATTATACCGGGCGGGATTACGGGGCGTCAAGTTTTAGGGGTATGCGCAAGATCTCGGCCGGCCTCGACGAATGGCACTCTCAACGGTGAGCGGGAGGCGGAGTCGCCTGGCGGTTGGCCGGCCCATAGCCAACAGCTATAATGTCTCCATGGAGGGATCAGTCGCCCCCGCACGTTCGTCGAAGACAAGGATACCGGCGCGCCCCCTGTTCGGCGCTCTGGCCGGCGGCATCATCCTGGCCTGGTTTCTCAACACACCCCCGGGTCTCCTCGGAAAAGCGGACGCGATCGGATACGCCGTCTGCCATCAGATCGACCTGCGCTCCTTTCACCTTGGAGTTCGGTCGCTGCCCTTGTGCGCTCGCTGCAGTGGGATGTACCTGGGCGCGACCCTGACCTTTTTCTACTACCTCGCCCGCGGGCGTGGAAGAGCTGGGCTCATGCCCTCGAAGCCCCTCTTGGCCGTTCTGGGATTGTTCTTTCTGGCATGGGCGATCGATGGCACGAACTCGTACCTGCACTTCTTCCCGGGGGTGAGCGGACTGTATGAGCCGAGCAACATCTTGCGGCTGGTCACCGGTTCGCTCCTTGGCATCGTCATGACCACTATCGTGTACGCCGGTTTCAACCAGACCGTCTGGCGGGAGTGGAAGCCAGAGCCAGCCCTGCTTTCGGCACGCGACCTGGGGATCCTGCTGGGACTGATCGCTCTTCTGGACATGCTTGTACTGTCCGAGGATCCGTTGATCCTGTATCCGCTGGCTCTGACGAGCGCGTTCGCTGTCATATTCATGCTGACGTCGATCTACACCATGATCGGATTGTTGCTCACCAGGAGGGAGAATCGAGCTGAAGCCTGGCACGGGGTGATCACACCCGCCCTGGCTGGAATCGCAATGGCTTTCGTGCAGATCGGGCTCGCGGATATTGTTCGCTTCTGGCTCACCGGCACATGGGGTGGCCTTCAGTTGTAGGAGAGAGATAGGATGGATGGAGTTGCAGGCGTACTATCGGCGTTCGGGCTCTCCGCCAGCGCCGGACTTAACGCGTATGTCCCCCTGCTGATCGTGTCGCTCATGGCGCGGTTCACGAATTGGATCGACCTTGCGCCGCCCTGGGACGTGTTAAGCAGTTGGTGGGTCATCGGCGGGCTGATCGTGTTGGGATCGATCGAGTTCTTCGCCGACAAGATCCCAGCCGTCAATCACGTGAACGATGTGATCCAGACTTTTGTCCGCCCTGCCGCCGGTGCTGTACTTTTCGCCGCAAGCACCAGGGTTGTCACTGACATTCACCCCGTGGTGGCGATGATCGCCGGGTTGCTTGTCGCCGGCAGCGTCCACGCCGTCAAGGCCGCTGCCGTCCGACCTGCGATCACAGCCACCACCGGGGGGGCGGCGAACATTCCGGTCAGTGTGGCAGAGGATCTTCTGGCGACGGCTCTCTCCATTTTGTCCGTGGTCATCCCGATCGTGGTTGCGGCGTTGATCGTCATTGTGACATCGTTGATCGTGTGGCTACTGTGGCGGCGAGCAAATGCCGTCCGCGTCGCATAGGCCGGCTCATCGATTGGAAGAGGAGAGAACAGAATGTCCATGCAGAATGCGCCGGGCGGGCCTGTGGCCGCGCGGCCGACGAACGACAAGGCCCTCATCAGTCTCATCGCAGGCATCCTCGGTCTCACCCTGCTCCCTCTGATCGGTAGTATCGTGGCTGTCGTCACGGGAGGGATGGCCCGCCGGGAGATCCGTGACAGCGCCGGTGCCTATGGTGGGGAGGGGATGGCGACCGCCGGCCTGGTCCTCGGCTGGATCGGGATCGCCCTTTCCGGCATCGGGCTGTGTGTCTTCGGGGTCGTGGTTGCCATTCCGTTCTGTCTTGGTCTTTTCGCACTGACCTCCGACTTCAATACATTCATCCCGGCGGTGCTGGCGGTTATCTGAGCTTCGAGGGCTGGGAGACAGAGCGGGGCCGGCCGCAAGCTTGCGGCCGGCCCCGATTCGTTCCTCAGGGCATTCGAGATTCTGACTAGTACCCGATTTCATAACTTCTGTTACGTATTATGACTGGCGTTCCTCG
>CAZGRL010000016.1:0-59114 GCA_964528155.1 uncultured Anaerolineaceae bacterium | reverse complement strand
CTGGTAGAAGGGAAACTGCGCCACGACCCCTTGCCCGGGCTGCGAGGCCAACCAGGCATCTACCGGGCGAGCCTCGATCTTGGCGAAGCTCGTATACGGACCGGGGTAGAAATCCAGGAAGATCAAGGCCAGTATCCCCAACGTCAGCGGGGTTCTGAGCTTCGGTCTGAGACGATCCGTAAGCCAAGAGGCGCCCAACCCTGCCATTAGACCTACCGCCATGAGGACGAAGATCGCGAAACGCTTGAAGGTCCGCATCCTCGAGTACAACGGGAAGTAGAGGAACATGTAATATCCAGGGAGCCTGATCGACAGGCTCTCGCGCTGGACAAGCCCCCGCAGGAAAGCAGGCACGGGCACACGCACGACTTGCTCGAGCCAGTGCAGATTTGTCCCCAGGGCCAGGCAGAACGCGACGGCCGACACAAAGACAAGCAATAAGATCAGGTTGCGATAGCGCTTGTCGTCTTTCTGTCCGAAGAAACCCACGAACGCCAGCCCCAAGGCGATCACCCCCAGGTAGAGCGTCCCCTCCATCCAATGGTCCCTGGGGAGGTGGTCGGCGATCCACGCCCCCCACAAGAAATGATCCGTCGACGGAAGGAAGAAATCGCTGACGCTTGCCGAGCCTGCGACGACAGACTCAACGGATCGGCTGGGAAGGCCGCCTTGCCCTGCCAACTGAACGAAGGGGAATGCCCCCGCCAGGATAAGGGGAGCGGCTATCCCGAAAGAAAGAAGCAGTCTCTTCCAGCGTTGAAGGTCAAAGATCCCTCGTCGATCAAACAAGATCAGGAAAACTGCCACCCCGATGCCGCTCACCAGGAACGTCATATACAGGTAGTACATCGTCGTCAGGGCGATCAGGCCCAGAGAGAGACCGGTGAGAATGATCGCCCGGCGATGGCGTCTCCCGACGAGAAGGTCGGTGAGCCCCATGAAGAAGAGCGGGAACCACATCGTTCCCGCGACATTCAGATGACCGGCGAGAAAATGAGCCATACGGAGAGGAATAAACGCGAAGATCATCCCGGCGATCAGCCCTGCACCACTCCTCCCGGTCAAGTCATAGACCCACAGGTACATGAAGTATCCCGACAGGACGAATGTCAGCAGCAGGGCTACGTTGTATCCAAGTATCGGACCCCAGATCAGACTCGCCGGAAACCCGAGCGCAAGCTCCGAAGGGGCGATCTCGGTATAGGCCAGGCTCCAGCCTTCGGGGTAGTTGAGCTGCGGGACATTGATCGGAGAGACATGCAGCTCGAAGATGGCTCGCTTGAACCAGGCCATCATCCACACAAAGTAGACGTTATCGCCGATCTGGCCGACGACCGAATCGGCCATGTGCAGGGCGAGAGGCCAGGTCATGATGACGGTCAGCGCAAGGAAGAACAGTGGAGGGCCGAGAATCCTCCACCAGCGCCGGATGCCGGAGGCCGGTGGTGACTCCCCGAACGATGACGAAGCTCCCTGCGTGCGCGTCTTTTCGCTCATGGCCGCCGATTCATCCCGGCTGCTTCCCCCAGCGGGCAAATGTCCAGAACCACGACGGAAGGATCCAAAGAGCCTCAGCGATCATCCACCACGGACGAGCGAGCAGGGCCACAGCCAGTGCGTCTCCCTCTGCCAGGAAGCGAGAGAGGAGAAAGGCTAGGACGGCCTCTCTGATTCCAAGCCCTGCCGGAACGAAGACAAACACGAACCCGACGCACCAGGCCAATGCGAACGCCGACGCCGCGCCGATCCAAGACATGGAAACGCCCGGGCTGATCGCCATCACCAGATAGCGGAACCCCACACCAAGAGCCAGCCAGAACAGGCAACTCATGACGAATGCCGACGGCAGCCAGGAGAGACTGACATCCCCGCTGGGGATGTCCAGAATCGGCAGAGCGGTTGAACGGAGAACTCGAATCGAAGACAACAATCTCCAGAACCACGGCGTTTGCGTGAGAAGCAGGACAAGGATACTGCCCGCGACTCCAATTCCAAGCAAGAGGCGAAGGTCTCCGGAGGTCGGCAAACCTCCGGCGAGGCCCAGAAGCGCGATGGCGGCCCCTCCGAGAAACAAGGCCGTGACCTCGCGAAACACACTGACGATAGCTTTCGTGCGTTCTACGCCAACTCTCTGGTAAGCCACCATGCGGCCGGGGAAGGCCCAGATCCCACCCGGAAGATACTTGGGAAGCTGTGAAATGAAGTAAAGCTGTATTGCCCGGTACAGGCCGATGACGTCGGTCAGCCGTCGCACCGTGAGCCAGGAGATGCTTGCCATCAGTGGCATGACAAGAAACAGCAGCAGCTGGGCCACGACGAAACCAGGCCAATTGACACGGGCGAGCGCGACTTGCACATCTCGCCAGCTCTTCGCTAATGCGTATGCCAGTGGGGCGAGTGCTGCTATAAGGACAAGGAAGCGGGCGAGGCCGGACAGAAACCTCCGCCTGTCGCCTCGCTCTGCAGGCTCACGATTGGGGAAGTTCATGCTCGGCTCTTGCTTCCTCCGAACCATTCTCCAGTAGCACGACGTATTCATCCCCGTGATACTGGATCCGGCTACCAGCGATCTGGTCGGCGATCAGCCCCAAGAGCCAGGTCATGATTGTGCCGGCAAACAGAAGGATGGCCGAATTCGGTAGGAGCAACCGTCCGGCGTTCAGCACTCCCGCCGCCCATGCCAGAACACCGATGAGAGCCATAAAGAGTCCCGTGGGGAGAAAGATCCGGAGAGGGTCGTACAGCATGATCATCCGCAAGATGATCGTAATGAATCTTGTGCCATCGCTCCACAACCTGATCTTGCTTGTCCCGCTGGCACGCTGCCCGACATGGATTGGTAGGAAGGCGACATTGTAGCCGGCCTTGAGGAACGTCAACGTCACCGTCGTGGGCGCCGAGAAGCCGTTTGGGAATAGCGGGAGAAAATGAAGCACGACGGACCTGCGCATGGCGCGGAAACCTGACGTCAGGTCGTCCACCCGGGTTCCTGATAGCCAGCTCGAGAACCGGTTGTAGAACCGGTTGGCGGCGCCACGGTACCAGCTCCCGGCATAGTCCAACGTGCGCGCTCCGATGACCAGATCGTAGGGCGGGATCATGGAGGCCAACCTGGAGATATCTTCCGGTGAATGCTGACCGTCAGCGTCCATCGTGACCACGATCTCTCCGCGGGCGATACGGATGCCTGTGCGAAGGGCGGCGCCGTTGCCCTTGTTGCGCAGGTGGCGTGCGACACGCAACCGGTTCGGGTAGCTCTGACGCAAATCACGCAGGACATCAGCTGTTCCGTCGCTCGAACCGTCGTCGACGGCAATCACTTCGAACGATTCTCCCTCTGTATCGAGCGTATCGACGATTCGGGTGATCAAGGCTCCTATCTCCGCCTCTTCGTTGAAGATCGGGAGGACGACAGACAGCCAGGGCTCGATCGGTGTCTTTGGACGGGGACTGCGTCCTGCCGCTTTCTGGGCAGGCCTTCTTCCCAAGGTTCGCCGCCTCATGGCAATCCACCTCCCGATCGGTGCAAGCGCGGTGTCCGCAGATCCGGAGATGCCGCCGCCGAATTGTGTGAGACGGTCATGCCCCGCATGTCAATCTGCCTCTTCTTCACTCGAGATTGTCACGACTACTCCCCGGGAGAGTTCGCCGAGATGTAGAACGTAGCCTCGGGCGATTGATACGTCGATCTCACATCAAGGGCTTGCAGCACCTGTTCCTCCTCGCCGTCGAGCGGGCCGAAAAGAACGAGCACGGCTCCACGGTCGAGTTTCGATTGTGCGTCGGCGACCTGCTTCTCAAAATCCTCACGATAGGCGAGCTGATACGTATCGAACTGGATCGGACGCATGTACGCCGGCTTGCCGATCAGGATGAAAACCAACTCCGGGTTGTTGGAGATTATGGGATTGGCCGGTTCAATCTCCTCAAGCCGACTGACGACCGATGGTAAGGTGTATTTGAGGCCGGTGTAGCCAATCTGCGGGATTGGATCCCGAACGAGGTTTGCAGTGGCCGGCAGATACAGCCCGATCACCGCCAGGCCCGCCAATCCCACAACCCACTTCGCAGCCCGGCTGGCGCGGACATCTTCGAGCAGCCGGAATATGACACACGCAAACAGCATCACCATGGCGACAAACACCGGCAGCAAGTATCGCGGCGGGGCGCTGAGCGTGGTGCTCGCGTCCAGGAAGGTGGAATTGACGACCAGGATTCCGAGATAGCTTCCGATGTAGAGCAGAAGGATCCACGGCAGCGAACTCTTCCTTCGCCAGGCCTCTCCGTTCCCGGCCGACCTGCCGCGCATGCTGCGAACTACGAATATCGCCGGGATGATCGATGCCAGGACCAAAGAGACTCCTGCCCGCAAGAGCACCGGCACGCCGAGCGATCCAGGCACAAACCACGAGCTGGCTGCTGAGAGAAACCCCCGGATCAGCTCGGGGCGCATGGGATGGTAAAGGACCGTCCGATTGAGCCCGCTGCCGGTTGCGGCGACATTCCAGCGCAGCCACAAGAAGACGGGCACCAGGCCGGCCACCGCCAACAGCGCGCAGTCAATGAAGCGGCGAAGCCATTTCGTCGCGCTCAGAAAGAGTATCGATAGAGCGAAGGTGAACAGCAGAGCCGCCCCAATGTAGCGCGTCAGGGTCGCCGCGGCCACGCAAAGGCCCGTCCCGAGGAGCACCAACAGGTTACCCTTTTCGAGATGTCGAACAATACCCAGGATCCCCAGGAGCATCAGGAAAATGTATAGCGGCTCGGACATGACCCAGGAGTGGAAGTAGACCATATCGCTGGCGACAAGAATGGCAAGCCCGGCCAACATGGTTGGCCAGATTGATCCGGCGTAGTGATAGACCAGGCCACCAACAAGGAGGATGTTCGCCCCAAACAGCACCGCGTTCATGTACCGTCCAACCTGAAAAAGGTCCAGGCCGGTCAGTCCCAAGAACGCCAGCATGGCAGAGAAACCGGGCGGGAACCCGGTAATCGGCTTAACCTCCCCGCCCCCCGATGTGCGGCTGAACCCGTTGCCGTCAATGATGTTCTGGGCGCCCATAACGTAATAGGCCGAGTCCCCGCTGGCTCCCGGGCCATAGCGGGTGACAACAAGAATCAGGGCAAGACCAATCAAAGCCAGAACGCCCATCGACAGCGTCCACAGTGCTCGGGGGCGATCTCTGAAAGCGGGGCTATCTGACATTCATCTGGTCCAAGACTCTGAGAAGGTGGGGCCGTCGCCCGAAATCGGCTTGTTCAAAGGACGCGCGCCGACCATTCGCGCGGGCTTGGGGGCATTCTACCATCCAGTCCAACCCGTCAAATGAGCCGAGTTCGTACATGACGGATTGGAATCGCCGATCACGGATTTCCGACGACAAACGACGCGACACGATCCCAGTATATGTTGGCCGATCCGGGTTTCAAGAACAACGTTCCGTTCGGCAGAGAGGATTCAAGTTCAGGGACCTGGATTCGTACGTAGCCTCGAAGCCAGGGCTCGGCCTGACCTGACGTGCCGCGCAGGGTTTCAACAACGACGTCCGGTTTGAGCTGTCCGATCGAATAGGCATAGTCCCACTTCATATGCCCGGGACGAAAGTCGATCCAGGTGTAGTCTTGCGGGGTTCCGACGGGCTCTCGGGCGATCTTGCTGTCGTTTTTACCCAGAAGGTCGATCGAGTATCGATCGGAGAAATACGGGATCCCACCTGCAGCTACCACGGCAACCTGGGCCTGATCGGTTGTCAGGCTCTTCAGGTAGTTCGCGATTCTGACGTTCCGTTCATTGCCGCCAATGAAGACCGAGCGCGTCTGCAGGAACAGGTACTTCAAGTCGGAAGGGTAGATCAGAACGTTGAAGTTGAGCAGGCTGACACAGGCGAAGATCGCCATCCCGGCGATGGACGCCTTGTGGACGTTCGACCGGCTTCCCAGTCGGCCGAGGCCGAATAGAAGACCGCGGCGCGACCTGTCGATGGCAATGGAGAACAGAACAAAGAACAGCGGCATAACGATCGTGACAAAGCGATTACTTCCACCGCGATCTTCCCAGCCGTCTCCGCCGACATACACACTGTACAGGATCTGGGCCAAGAACACTGCGATGAGCAACCCCTTGTCCCTGTCTCGGTCAAGGACATATAGCACAAATGGGAACAGAATGAGCACCCAATTGAGGTGCCACATGAATTGGAACATGACGTACAGGCCGCGAGCGACCCTCAGTATGATGGGATATCCCGTCATCTTGAGATAGTACGTGTTCGGCAGAAGGTCCCCGTAGTAGAGCAATCGGAAGAGCGAACTGGCCAGCAGGACCACACCAATGCAGGCGCCCCCCCAGACGAGATGTCTGCGCCGGTTCCGCCGATCCACAAGCGCAAGATAAAGCCAGATGACGGCTGCGGGGACTATGGCGTCGATCCGGATCAACAGGCTCAGTCCCAGTAGGACATAAAGTCCTCGTGAGACGCGATCCCGCCTCATGTTCAAGATCGCCAACAACACCGCGCCGGTCACGCACGGGGTCAGAAGGGCGACCTCATTGCCCAGGAGCCCCCAGTTGTTGATCGGGTAGTAGAACGCCGTGAGCAAGACCGCTACAAGACCAACAGCAGGGGCCTTCCCTGTCATTTCATCGACGAGTCTCTTCACCAGGACGAGGTTGCCCAGAAGAAGCAGCCCCGAGAAGACCTGAACGGGGAGGCTCATTTGCGCCGCCGGGAGCGGCAAGAGATGGAAGCCGCCCATGATCAGCACCCAGAGAGGATTGGAGTAGCCCTCCACGAGCGGCCCGCCGGCGTTCCACACAAGGCCGGCGCCATGCGCCAAGTTTCTGGCATACTGCATGGAGATCATCGCATCGTCGAACAGAACGAAGTAGCGCTGCCCGTCGATGACGAAACTGCTCTGAAAGATAAAGATGGCGGCGTAAGCGGCAAAGGCGATCAAGATGCCGAGCATGATCGCCCTGGTGATCTTCCCGTCCTGGCTCATCGGAATGCCTTACTCATGGCCGATTATCGCCTGCGGAGATGTTCCGGACTTATTGGCGGTGGCGAACCAACAGTCAAGTATAGTCGGAATGCTCATGCAAGATGTACAGACATACCATTGACGCCTGGCGCTGATGCTGGAACACGAGGAGGGTATAATAGCGGACACCCAGCCCTCGGGTATGGCAGGCCCCGGCCAGCGAGCGTGTGACAGACTTGCTTCGGAAATCCAGCGCCCTGCACGCCGCAGTTCATCGTGAGACAGATCCAGGTCAATCAGCTTCGAGAGACCTGTTCCCGGACATTCGTGTCGAACATCGACCTTGCCTCCTATGTGCGTAGAGCAAACCCGGCTCCATACCGCTCGAGGCCAGACCGGGAGCTGATGCAGTTGATGAGTTCGATCGGGCATACGCTTGCGTGAGGCTGTGAGTTGATCCCGGGAGTCCGAGTCGACTTACCGGCGCCTCGCGGAGGACCATCACCTTGTGAATGTGCCGAGACTTGATCCAACCGTTGTCCATCGAAGTCGATCGCGGCAGGCAGAACCGATGTCTCTCGATATGCACACCGGAGCCGCGCTCCTCCCCTTAGCGATGGCGAATTCTGTCTCACACGCGCCGCCCCAAGGCCTGATCGGAAGTCTGAAGGACCTTCGACGAGCAAGGCAGATCCTGGGATGACGCCGTGAGAAGGCCGGCTGTCCTTACGGAGCAAGGTGATTTCAGTATATCCACTCTTGTCCATCCAATCCTGATCGGCCTGTATCCTGCCCTGGCGCTGTTTGCCGAAAACAAGGCCGAAATTCCGATCCACGACTCCTTCCGGTCGCTGCTTGTCCTGTCAACCCTGGCGCTCGCCCTGCTGCTGATCACATCCCTCACGCTGAGCAGCTGGCAGAAAGGCGCTGTGCTTACGTCTGTCACGCTGTTGCTCTTCTTCTCATACGGACATGTGTACACGGAGCTCAAGAATGTCCGCATCGGTGCATTCCTCATAGGCCGCCATCGCTTCCTCATACCGAGCTTCCTGATCCTCGAGGCTGCGACGATCTTGGCCATGAAGCGAGGCACCGCCAATCTCTTTCTCACTAACCGCGTATTCGCCGTCTCCGCCGGCGCGCTCACCATCATCCCGCTGGCCTCGATCGTATTCTACGAAGCCCAGATACTCGTATATTCCGCCCGCCCAGCTGGTCGGGGGGACAACTCTCAGTATGTGATCACCGCCCAATCTGGTGCCGACTTGCCTGACGTTTACTACATCATTCCCGACGCCTATGCGCGTTGGGATGTTCTGGCCGAGGGCTATGGCTACGACAATTCGGAATTCCTTACTTTCCTTAACGAGCACGGGTTCTACGTTGCCACTGAGAGCAATGCCAACTACCTTTGGACCCATCTGTCGATGGGGTCGTCTTTGAACATGAACTACTTCCAGGATCTGGTCCCGGAAGGCGCACCGGACTACAAGTTGCTCACCGGTAATCTCCTCCACCACAGCTTGGTCAGATCAATACTCGAGGAGGCGGGCTACAAGACGGTCGGCTTCGCCACCGGTTGGTCGGGGTCAGAAATGCTCGACGCCGACTATGTCTTGACGCCCAACATGACGGGCTTCGAAGCGATCAAAGCGCGCGGCATCCTGAATCCTTATGAGGGCATGCTGATCGAGGATTCGCTGCTCAAGATCTTCCTGGACATTGACAGCCTTCACGGGACTCCCCTGGCCATCTATGCCAGAGAGAGACTGCAGATACCCTACACTGTCCAGCGGGATGTCATACTTGGTCTATTTGATAATATGAAGAAAGTAACAGAGATCGACGGACCCAAGTTTGTATTTGTCCACATCCTTGCGCCCCATGGCCCCTTTATCTTCGGCCGGAATGGCGAAGTGATCGCATCCTCCGGCGCCTTCACTCTTGCCGACAACCCGGACATTCCCACCGAAATCGGGAATGAGAAATACGTCGATGAGTTGATATACATCACTCACAGGATCGAAGAAACGATTGACTACATACAGAAGCACTCGAAACGACCCGTGGTTATCATCATTCAATCCGATCACGGGGCGAGTCCAACTCTGGAGTGGGACAACCCGACCATTCATGCAGTTCGAGAGAAGATGGGTATCCTCAATGCCTACTACTTTCCCGATTCCTGCCGGAGCCTTCTCTACCCCACGATCTCTCCGGTGAATTCCTTTCGCCTTCTGTTCAACTGCGAGTTTGGGATGTCCTTGCCGTTGCTTGACGACGTGACGTATGTCGGATACAACGACTTCACGCTTTCCGAAGAGTACTTCGCCACGCTGCAGCAATCCCAGCCCTGAGGGGCAACGCCCCGTCTGGAAGCGGGGCGGAGACTGCCATTGGTTGGAAGCCCGTTCTCGCGGCTGCAGTCGTTTACCTGGACCGGGGACATGAGTCGGAGCCCACGCTAGGATGAAAGGCCAGAATCCCTACGATGCGTTCCGTCTGTACACTGCACTAGAAAACCCCCCATGACGAAGACACACTCGGCTGGCTCGTCCGATGGACGGCGCCTTCCCAAGGGATTCGAGCCCTTCCACTCAGGGGTTGCAATTGTCGCCACCTCGGAGCAACTATCTCTCGCTTTCGGGCCTCTTCCAGTCGGATCCAACGCGTTTGGCGTCTCCTATCCTATCGACGATCCAATTCACATCGCTGCACAGCCTCACACATGAGACCGTCCACAACTGACTCACTGAATCACTCACTACCTGATGTGCTTACGAGCATGAGATCCCAGAAGAGGCGCTCCTTCTGGCGACTCCTTCTCGGACTGGCGATCGGGCTAGGGATTGCAGTCCGGGTTTGGGCGGCGACGCAATGGCCGGCGAACTTCCAGAGCGACGAGGCTGTGTTCGGTCTCATGGCACGCCACATCATGGCTGGCGAATTCACCCCCACGCTTTACGGGCCGGCCTATCTGGGAAGCATCGAATCGATCATCGCCGCCGGTCTCATGTCCATGCTCGGTCCGTCGGTCATCGCCTTCCGGATGTCGACGCTTCTCCTGTTCGCATTGTTCTTCGTGGTGCATGCTATCTTCGCCACACGCTATTTCGGATACCCCGTCGCTTTCGTCAGTCTCTTGTTCTTGGCACTGCCCGGCTTCCATGTCCTTGAGTGGACCTACCAGCCGGTCGGAGCCTACGGCGCGATGTTTGTGATCGCGACGCTTCTGTTGCTCATCACCCTGCCTGACCTCTCTGACGCGCGATCCTGTGCCGTCCGAGCGGCCGGCGTGGGAGTCCTCGCAGGCCTCGGACTCTGGGCCAACAACACCATGATCCTCTATTTGGCGGCTATAGGCCTGGTGGTATTCCTTTGTTCTCCGGAATGGCGGGAGACCTATGCGCGCCTCTCGCAATTCGTCGACAGAGTTGTGATGATCCCCCTCGCCGAATGGATGCCCGTGCTGGTCACCGGCGTTGCTGGCCTTGGAGTGTTGACCTTCTTCAGCGGAGCCTGCAGCCCAGAGGGACTGTATGCGACGATTGGATCTATCGCTCGAACGATCCTGGTCGTACTCTGCCTCGGACTGGCTGGCCTCACATTCTGGCATAGCCGGCGACGCAGGCAGCTGGGCCTCGAAATCGGAGTGACCACTGTCGGGTTCGCCGCTGGATATTCCCCTCTCCTTTATCAGTGGCTCACCAAGGGGATCCCACCGTACTGGGCAGTCTACCCATCGTGCCCCGAGGGCGCTGCTTCGCGAGCCAAGCTGCTTGTGAAAGAGATCCTGCCAGGTCTTTGGGGCATCCCCTCGTATAACGAGTTGAAGCAGATGGCCGGCGCGCCTCTTGTCGCCTGGCTCGCCGTCCTTGGGCTGACCGTTGCGGCGTTCGGCCTGTTCCTCTGGTGGAACCGGGCGATCGCCTGGCGCGTCATGGCCTTCAAACCTCTGGACTCGATTAGCCGGCCCATTGGGATAATCGGCCTGTTCTTCGCCCTCCCCATTCTGATCACCATTCTCGCGGGCAACACGATCGATATTTACAGCATTCGGCACACGTTAATGGCGACACAGGGTAGCGCAGTCATCTTGGCTATCTTCCTCGTGTGGCTTACCACAAAGTCTCGATGGATCGGGGTCGTTGTGAGTGCTGCTTGGCTCGTATTCGTCGGCTACAACAACCTGGCGTATGCAAATACGAATTGGCTGGTCAAGTTCACCCACTACGAGCCAGGGGGCATCGCCCAACTCGAACACGTCTTACAGGAGAACAACGTCAAGTATGGGTTCGCCGATTACTGGGGAGCCTACACGCTCGACTATCTGATTGAAGAGAAGACCATCATCGCGCCCTACAATGGACTCGACCGCTACCTACCCTACACTCGCGCCGCCCTTTCTGCACCCAAGCTCGCGTTCGTGTTCCCTACCTCGAATTCCCCTCAACCGACAGGGACGATGAATGACTTGCAGTTGTTCCTTGCCGACGCCGACAACCCAATCGGTGAGGGCGCCGCCTTTCGAGTCATCCGTACAAAGCTGGCGGGGCAGCGGGTTACACAGACGGTAAGGATGGGAGTGTGGGACGTTTGGATCGTATCCGACCGATGACCCGACGCAGGGTCTGCTCATGATTGCCCCCTTCCATCCGCAAGACCTCAGGTTAGCTCAGACCTGATCCCTCTCCGCCCGCCGCAACTCTAGACGCGCCGACCAAACGGTCGACACCAGAGTCGCTATTCCCAAGAGACTCAAGACGTTGCTTGCGCTGCGGACCGGTGTGTCGTGGTATTCCAATTCAAGCAAGTGTTCTCCGGCGGGCAAGAGTACTTGCAGCAAGCCATTTCCCGGGCTCGGCCTGACCGGAGTTGACGCTCCATCCACCGAGGCAGACCACCCCGGAAAGTAATATTGAGGGATTGTCGCCACCGCTGGTCCTTCTGCCGCATACTGAACTTCCCACCGCGTTCCTTGTCTTGAGCTCAGGCGAACTTGAGCGTCATCCGTCGGGGATAGACTCACACTCCCCTGACAAGGCAGCAGGACGAGCGGATCCCCGGGATCACCTGGCGGAGTGGGACCACTCCAGAACAGCGTATGCGAGGTCGCCGGCCGATAGTCTTGTGTACCCCAGACTTCCTGGCAGATCGGCATCTGTTCAATCGTAGCGCCGTCTATGCGGCGAGCCATGTGTATCAGTGGATTGCTCTGCATGTAGATTGCCGCCCCGAGAACGATCGCCACACCCAAACCCGCCGTGTTGTTCCTAAACACGCGGGCGATTGGCCCGCTGGCCAGTGCCAGACAGAACGAGGCCGGCGCCAGAAAGCGCCACGGGAATTGCACGAGTGGCAGGAGTGGCACGTGTTCCCATATCCACACCGATTTCCTGGTCGCCATGAACAGAAAGAACACTCCTGCAGCCAGCGCTCCCAAGGCGATGAGTCTATGCGACGAGCGCGACCCCGACCACAAGGCGACCAGTGATCCCACAAGGGCCGCACCCACGAGAACCAGGCCGATGCTCGTGTATGGCGGATCGGAACTGGACAAGGCGAACAGTGTTCCCCGCCCGACGAAATCGCCGTGAAAGTCGTACTGCAGAAAGTACTCCAACCTTAGGAGGCTCCGCTCGACAACAATCGGCAACCAGAAGTATGCGCTGACGAGGAGCCCCAACACAGCCGATACCCCCATCGTCCCCAGCCCGATCCACCTTGAGCGCCAGCGATCCGCCGTCAGCATGGCAACCAGCCCAAGGAGGCCGAGGATGACCGGGAGGGAAATGATCGGCATTAAGTTGTGTGTGAGAACAAGGCCGGCGATCGAAAGCCCACTCGAGACCAGCCAAGTCCTCTTGCGGGTGAGGATCGCCCGATGGGTCGTGTACACAATGATGGGGAACCAGACGAAGGCGGCCAGCTCGCTCAGCGCCCCTCTGACGAAGGCATCCACTAGATGATAGGGCGCATAGGTATAGAGCACGGCCGACAGCAGTCCGGCGCCGACACCCCAAAGACTGCGAGCGAGCACGAACATCCCGATCGCAGCGGCGCATATGGCCAAGAAGGCGCTCAGTTCGACGGCCGCCCCGACATCTAGACCGACAGCATTGATCCCTGCCGCCACGTCGTAGAACAACATGGCATAGAACGAGGGATACGGGCTGCCGTAGCCCCCGTCGAACTCCGCAAACCAGCGCGGTGGGACTTGCCCGTCGGCGATGGCCTGCCTCAGGGCTTCCACGCGCAGGTACGGCGAATAGCGATCATCGGCGAATTGATACCCCGGTTCGAGGTAAGGCGCCGCCAAAGGCAGGAGCATGATCAACAGAAGAACGTATGGGATCAACTCCCGGAAAATGGAGGACCTAGTTCGATTCACTGATAACTCAACTTGTGCAAACGCCGATGATACGCCTCGACTTCAGCGCCCCTCGAGGTCAAACGCGGTCGGATCAGACACTGGCCCGACTACACAGTCGACGGATTATCGGGCGAAACCATCTTTGCCTGACGGGCAGCTCGATCGGCTGCCAGGGTCAGCTGCAGTGAGGCGACGCCCTCTGACAGCGGGCATGACGGCTCGGTTTCCCCTCGGCAAACTTGGATGAAGTGCTTCATTTCCGCCACGAACATCTCGGCTCTGTCAGAGCCGGCCGGAGATCGCTGTGGTTTACCAAGATCGGCCGCGCCCCGGTCAAGCTTAGCGATCCCATCCGCTTGATCCCAGTGGATGGAAGCCTCCGTCCCGACGATCTCCACCGTGTGCGATGGCGGCTGTTGGATGTAATCCAGGTGAACCCCGGCAACCGCTCCATTCGAAAAAAGCATCCCGATGTCGGCCGTGTCGTCCGTGTCGATACCCAGACTTCCCAGGTTCGCACTCGTCGCCCAGACAGATTCGACCTCGCCCAGGAGCCAGCGCAGATAGTCGAGAGGATGGCACAAGGTGAGGATCACTCCTCCGCCCAACTCAGGCCGGGCGCTGTAGGACTTCCGGTAGTCCTCCCAGGGATGCCAGCCGGGGAGATAGTCGCCATAGTGAGCATGAGCCGCAATCGGGCGACCGAGGGCTCCCTGATCGATCCATTCTTTCGCCTTCTGAAGGCCTGGGTGGAAGCGATACTGGAACCCGACACACACACGGGCTCCCGATGTGCGGGCGGCATCGACTAACTCGTTGACTCGATGCATCGAATGGCTCACTGGCTTCTCAAGCAGGATGTGACAGCCGGCCCTGGCGGCCGGAATGGCGACGTCGAGGTGAAGAGCCGTGGGATTGCTGACGATGACGGCATCCGGTTTGTGATCGAGTGCCCTGGTCAGGTCGGTCTCAGAGGCGAATTCCGCCGACTCTCCGGGAGGCAGGGTGCTCTTTCCCGACCGCAGCATGACGATGTCTTTCTCACCCAGCGCGAGCAGATTTCTCAGGTGCCGACGACCGATCGAACCGTGGCCGGCGATCAGGAATCTCATGACGACCGCCTCGGCAGCAGCGAGAGCAGGTAGTCCGCCGTGCGTCGTCCGGCGCTCCCGTCGGTAAACGTGATCTCCCTCTCGACGAATGCCCAGCGGGCGCCGCTCTCCGACCCGGGGTCCCTGAGATAGGCGTCGATCGCCTGGCGGAGCTGAGCCTCCGAATAGACAACCTGCCCGGCGTGCGCCTCTCGGAAGCGGGCGTGCGTAGGCCAGTCACCGATTCGGGATAGTGGAAGCGAGTACTTCCTCCTGCGATTCCAGCCACCCGGAGCGTCGATGCATACGCTGATGATCGGCGTGTCGTGCACTGCGGCCTCTACGACCATCGTTGAATACACGGTCAGGAAGACATCCGAATGAGCCAGCATGGAGGCCTTCTCGGGCATGTCTTCCCCGGAGTAGTATCCCAACTCACCTCCGAGGGGCACGGGATCGACAACATGCACATTGTTGAGCTCGCGCGCCAGGCAACGGATCCGCTCCCGCTCGTCGATGAACAAGTCGACATCCCAGAAGTGGTTGGGGTGCAGACGGACGAGCAGTTGGCACGGCGCCGCAAGAGAATCGGATGAGACCAGACGCGCCAGGGCTTCGACATTCTGCCAGTTTGGCGAGAAGCTGACGAAGCTGCACGCGTACGAGAGCAGCTTCCGTTCGGGATCGAGTTGATGCAGTCGGAAGTACTCCTCACGCGACATCTGCCAGCGGTGATCCAGGTAGCCGTCGTAGGAAGGAATGCCGCCGATGTTCACATCTTCCGGCCGCCAGTCGGAGCCGATCACGAGCTCATCCAATTGCAGCTTCGACCAGCAGGTGACGCGATCGACAGACACTCCAGGGACCGCGTAGCTGCTCGGATTGTCCCAGCCCACGATCACGGACGCCGTCTTCACCTGATGCCTCTTCGCCTCGCGCAGCAAATAACGATCCATCCTCCACCCGGGCGTGCTGCCAACCACGAGATCAGGCTGATATCGCTCATAGAGGTCGGTGTATATGGCGGGTGTATATCGCTCTTGAAGCCGGACGAGCCGGCGACGCAGGCGTGGCGACCGCCTCAGGAGCCAGATGGCCAGCCAGGCGGCCGGCATCAACGCCAGACGTCGCGGGGGCTCTTCGACCACCACCTGGCGGATGTAGCTGTCCATCGCCGCCGTTCGAATGCGGTTCGATCCCCCCACCCTTCGCAGGAACGCAAGCCACCATTGTGCGTCCTTGTCGTGATCGGCGTAGGCCCGCAGCCTGGGAATACGCAGGCTTTCGACTGTAAGACCCTCACCGCCGAAGCGCTCCATGATCTTGTCGCGCAGAACATCGTCGGTGAGCAGGATCACATCCACACCCGCATGGATCAAGGTGGGGACGACATCGCTTTGCAGGAAGTAGACGATGGAAAGCCCATGGTCAGCCGAGATGAACACCCGACCGGGATTCATCCGGGAGGGTTGTCTTTCGATACCAGGTTCTGTCACGTCTGCGACTCAAAGTACCAGCGGAAGATCCGATCGTGGATGAGGAGCAAGATCCGTTTGACCAGCGGCTGCTTGAGAACGGCACGCCACAAGCCGGACTGCCGGGTCTGCACCTTGCCCGGAGCAATCACCTCGGAGGTCTCGACTCGATTGCTCATGTTCATCGACAAAGGCTCGGTCGTCATCAGTCTCAGGTACCCGGCCTGGTTCACCCTTTGGTCCAACTGTCGGACCTGACCCATCGGGCGATCCATGTCGAAGGGGACGAACTCGAGTAGCCGCTGTCTATAGCCCACGAATTGCCAGTGCGAGGCGCCGGCATGAGCAGAAAGCCCGCGATAAGTCAGTCGGTAATCGACGGTCTCCTGGTACCTCTTCCGTATGTCCTCTTCCTTCTGCCCCAGGCTCAAGTCAAAATCGCGGAAGACTTCCCAGGGTATGAAGGAGCCCTTCTCGAGCTTGACTCTCCGGTGCTTGGAGGCCCACTCGATGGTTGAGCTGAAGTACTCCTCCGGTGTTCGGAATGGTCGGCTTGTCACCATACCCACATTGGGGAAAGTCTCCAGGACCTCGACAGATTTGGACAACCACTGCGGAGAGAACAGAGCGTCGCTGTCGGTGAAGGCGAGGATCTCTCCGGGTGCGGCTCCGAAGATGACATTCCACGCGCCGCCCTTCCCCAGGTTCCTGCTGGAAAGCACGAGATACTGGACACGCCCCTCACGTTGTTGAGTCAGCAGGTATTCAAGGGCTTCCGGTCCACTCCCATTGTCAAAGATCATCAGGTCGTAGGGCAGATCCGAGTTGGCCCAGATACTCTGCAAACACGCCTTCAACACCTCGAGCGTGCCGGAGTAGAACCCGCTCAGGAATGGGATGAAGGTCAGCACGACCACTGTGATTCTCTGCGGCTTGTCTACGGTGCCTACGAATTTCGCTGGGTTTTGACCCTTGCGCACGGCGCGCTCCTGGAGGTTGTCTCCGGACAAATCTGTGATGATTTCGGTCAGCTCTTCAAGAACTGCTTGACCTTCCCCCCAGCCCATCCGCGGAGCTCCCGAAAAGCTCGCACAGGGTGGACAAGTGAGTAGATGAACTGAGCCAAGCCCGGCGAGCCAAGCGTCAGAATCGGAAAGGTCTCTACACCGCGGACCAGGCCTGCCCAGCCCAGAGGCCGAGGCCGAACTCGACCGTCGACCAATTGATGGGTAGCATCCTGCAAGGAGAAGATCACCCTCCGCCCTCCGGCCAATTCGACATTCCGCTCAGACTCAGGCAGACGATAGTGCGGAAGTCCGCCCGGGAGGTGCCCATAGTCATGACTCTGGTGAACAATCAAAACTGAGGAGGTAGCATCAATGACCCTCCAACCCTGCTTCCGCGCGTGATAGATCATCCAGTTATCCCACCCGGCGCGGCCGATGGCAAACGGAGGGACATCCGCGTAGCATTCGCGCGGGAAAGCGAAGTAGTCGCTCCCGCCGGCCGGATGCAAATGCCCTGTGCTGCGCGCGTCATTTCGAAGCCGGGCTTGCCAGCCAGGCATGAGATCGAGCGCCTCCTCCACATCCAGATCCCAACGCTGACCGACGATCACAAACGGTCTGTCGCTCGCTGCCGCCGCCCGGGTGGCCTCGAGAAAGTCGTCGAACAGCAGAATGTCGCTGTTGACGTACGCCAAGAAGGGAGCCTGATCATAGCCTCGCGCCAATGTGAAAACCGAGCTCACCAATGGCGTCCCATGCTCATTTCGCTCGACATGGCGCAAGTGGACGGCGCCCGTCTCTCCCGCGGCCTCTTCCATTCCGGGCTCGTCCCCGATCAGGATGACCTGGACTTCCGGACCGAGGGCGACCCAGGACATGATGGCGTTCCGCTGAATGCACCCGATGTGTGAATCAGTGAAAGGCTTGGGGGCAGTGAAAATAGTCAGGTACGCCATTGTAGAGTCGCGGGAGGCCGCGTCACTGTGGCCATCGATCATCGATATCGGTCAGATTCTTGCGCCTGACAGCGGCGTTGACGCGAGCTAGCTCGGGATGCTCCTGGAGGAGCCTCAACACCTCGAGCCAGGAGAAGTCGTCTCGCTCACCGAAGCTGGCATAAATCTGCCGGACGAAGGCCAAGTCGTCCGATGTGTCTACCGTCCAGCGGAGCGACCCGTAACTGGGCGATGTTCGTACGTGAAGCGTTCGAAATCTCCCCTCGACCTCATACAAGTAGGGCATCACATGTTCCCGTTGGTGAGGTTGATCAGCCTGCTCCCATGCTTGCTCGAGGGCTGCTGCGCTACAGACCTCCGTGTCGAGACCGATCGGGTACGTCCGATTGTCGATGTAACGATTGGTGGCGAAATCGACCGGGGGTTCGGCTGCGAGGAACGCACCCACAGTCTTGTCGATGACCGCCGGATCGATGAGTGGGCAGTCTGCTGTGAGACGCACGATGGTCTGTGCGCCGAATGCCCGGGCCGCGTGAAAGTACCGATCCAGGACATCCGTCGGGTGTCCTCGAAAGACCGGATACCCGCGCGTCTGGCACAACTCAACCACAGGTTGGTCGCCTGCATCTGTCGTTGTGGCGACGACGACTTGATCAAGCGTCGTTGCTCGTCCGGCTCGCTCCACCACACGCGCCAGCATCGGAAGGCCGCGAATGTCCTCAAGGACCTTCCCCGGAAGCCGACTCGAAGCCATGCGGGCCTGGATGATCCCGATAACCGGGTGATCGGCGCTCACGTTTTTCCCCGTGCATTGACGCCCAGTGCGAGCCGATATGCCTCGTGGATCATTCCGGCATTCCGGCTCCAGTCGGCCCGTTGTTCGGCGACAGATCGAGCACCCTCGGCGAGAGAGGCGAGATCGCCAAGCGCGGCTGCATGCAGTATCGCCTTGGCGAGTGCCTCAACATTCCCATCCAGAAACCACCAGCCGGTCTCACCCGGCTTGACCCACTCGCGATTGCCGGGGATGTCCGAAACAAGCGCGGGGAGGCCGCTGGCCATGGCCTCAAGCAGCGAGACCGAACTCCCATCGCTGTGCGAAGCGCTAAGGTAGAGATCAGCAGCGTGGTAGAAATCGGGAAGCCGATCGTAATCGACATGGCCGGCCATGTGGACGCGGTCGGTGACACCCTCCCCGCCGAATCTCCGTTTGAGCCACTCTGCCTGGCTGCCCGTTCCCAGCATGAGAAGCCTCAGCCGTGGATCCACCGCCGCCGCACGACAGAAGCCTTCGGCAATGACATTGATCCCATAGATCGGCTCCCATGCTCTCGTCGAAAGGAGTACGAATGCCTGATCCCATCCGAGTTCGGCGCGCAATCGACTCGTGCTCGCCGGACGAAAGCGCATCAGGTCGACCCCCCAGGGGAAGACGACAATCCGATCGTCCGGCATTCCAAGCGCCACCGCCGACTCACGAACAGCCTGACAATCCGCGATCAGCGCAGCACTCCGGCCAAGCGTGTAACTGGCCGACGCCCTCCCTGCTCCTTTCCTGGCATCGGTCAGAAGATCCGATCCCCACGACATGCTCACCAGTGGTTGATAGCCGAGCACGCTGACCGGGAGGGCGCAGTGCTGGATCGGACCGGCATGGACGAGGTCCGGCTTGACCCGTCTCAGAACCCCGCGTAACTCGAGCACTATCCGAGGCGTGTCGGCCCAGCGAACCCTTTGCCTTCCGCCCCACCAATCGACCATGTCCACGCCGGACGGGATCGGTCTGCTCTCCTGCTCGCGACGCTTCTCAAGGCGAAGAAAAAGCACGTCATCGTCGCTCTCACACAGCGCGCTCAGAAACCTGTAGTCGTGAGGCGTGTAGTCCCTCGAGAAGTAGAGGACCCGCACTACGCCCCCAGCATTGTCCAGCGCAAAGCTTCGCCTGCTGGAATCTTGACGAGCGCGGTCGTGCCCAGTACGGAATCCACGTCATAGGGCATGATCGCTTCGCTGACGGCCGGTCGAAGGACGTCAATCATATCCCGCGCCAGAGTCTCTCCGACATCAATGTCCCTGGCAGCCCGCAGACAGCGCCGTTGAATGACCACCGTCTGCATCTCGTTTTCGGCCACACGCTTGTCGGGAGACCCAAGGGCGGCCTCCAGTTCCCTTGTTCGATCCACCATATCGCGCCAGGTTTCCGGAGTCATGGAGAATGGGTGATCCGGACCCTCGCGCTGGGTGTCGTCGGTAAAGTGCTTCTCAACTGCCCTGGCGCCGAGGGTGACTGCCCCAAGGACGGTTGCATGTCCTGAGGTGTGATCGGAGAGCCCCAATACGACATCGGGATACATCGCCCGATAGGTGTTGAGCACATTCAGATGGATGCTGCGAAAATTGTCCAGGCTCGCAGTGTAGTTGGTGTTGCACTGCATCAGGATCACCTGGCGGTTGATCGGCAGGATCGCTTCCATCGCCCGCTGGACGTCTCCTATATTCGAGGCGCCCGTCGACAGGATTACCGGCTTTCGTTTGGAAGCGATGTGCCGCAGCATCTCCAACCAGGTGATGTCGCCCGAGCCGATCTTGTGGGCCGGGACGACCGGGTCGAGCATGTCAACTGCCTCGAAGTCGTACGGGGATGAGAAGTAGTGGATTCCAGCTTCGTCACATGCATCTTTCAGGATGGGGGTCCATTCGAACGGAATCGAAGCTCCCTGGTAGACCTCGAAAACAGACTTGCTCCAGGTTGCCTGATGGGACATCTGTCCACCCATCGTTCGGAAGCCGTAGTCGCTCACGATCTTCGGTGCCCTGAAGTTCTGGAACTTGGCGGCGTCTGCCCCGGCCTCAGCCGCCAGCCGAATCAGCAATTTCGCCCGCTCGAGGTCCCCATCATGATTGGCCGATATGTCCGCGATGAAGTACGTGGGGTTTGTTTCGCCAATCTTGCGGTCTCCGATGGTGACGACGGCCATGACTCTGCCACTCCTTCCATGATCCCGATCGAATCCCTCACGCCGGGATACGCCAATGCTCAAAGCCAAAGAAGCTCAGCGCAGTGACTCCACACCTGCCAGGCTCAGACGGTAGACGCCGGGCATGTCGGCACTCATCCGCCTTCATATCCGAGCCGCATAAGCAAATCGCCGGCAACGACGTTGAAGTGCTCCAGGTTCCGCTTCGAGAAGTGCTTCTGCCATTCCCCTGTATGTCCCGACCGGAAGGTCGGCGACCGGGCCGGTGACATGGCCTCATTCAATAATTCGAGCACGTCCTCGCGAGGGGAGGTGAACGGCACACCGTGATGCTCAAGACAATCAAGCAGTCGTCCAAGCGTCGGCCGGCGATCCTCGACAAAATCCTCAAAACGAACGGTCATCACCCTCGGCCGATCGAGCCAGCCCAGGTACGATTCATAGCTCGACCTTATGTCGGGCAGCAACCCCGGGACTCCATCGATCGTGACGTCGATGCGTTCTTCCATCGAGCTGATTCCGGCGTAGAAATCCTTCATGGCGTGGCCCGGATGAATCTCGGTGGCGAAGAAGATATGCGAAATGATCTTGTCCCTCGGATCGCGCAGGATGAAGAAGGTCAGGATCTTGCGGGCATCCGCCCAGTTCAGGTACGGCGGATCGGAGGGCAGGTACCCCCACCCCATGTCTCCGCGGCGTATTCGCTTCAGGTCGGCGAGAACCGAGCGGGGTGGTCGAATAGCTCCACTACCATCAAAAGTCCGAATCGGATGGATGTCGACGAACACAAGCGGAGCGACTGCCTCAAGACCTTCGAGGAACTGCGCCAGGACATGCGAGCCGCTCTTGGCCATGGCGTTGCCGAATATCCGCGGCAGACCGAAGCCGAGCATCCGGCCATGCCGTGACCGCTGTCGCAGACGCCGAAGGGCGACACGGCCCTCCCACTTCAGGCGCCTGAGCTTCATGAACTTCTTTGGAGGGCTCTGATCCACCATCAACTTCCGACCTATCTCCCTGCTCGATCCGATTTGGACATTGGAGCGAGATGTCAATGTGATTTGATCAATGATGGAAAGCCCGACCGCCATACGAGCGCTTTGAAGCGGGCCAAACCTTCCTCGATGGTCGGCAGCCGGATACTCAACGCTCGCTCGATCCGATGGCTGTCGAGGCAAAGGTACTTCCGCCTCGGCGCAGGCATGCCGGCATCGTCCACACTCGTCGGGCGGACCAACTCCGGCTGTAGCCCGAAGAGCACGGCCAGCCGCTGGCCGAACTCATACTTGCTCAGACATGTGGCACCGCCAACGTGATACACCCCGCTCAATCCTGCCGACAGCATCTTCAACAACACACCGGCTAGATCATTTGCCAGGATGGGCGAGAAGTAGACATCCTTGAATCCCGGGCAGGCCTCGCCGCGCACCAGATGCAACAGGAACCATTCCGCAAGACTGTCGGCGTGGACCGGGCTCCAACCGAAGAGATTCGTGCGGACGATAGTCGAGGCTGGATTAATCTCCATAACCGCCTGTTCACCCGCCAGCTTGCTCTTCCCATAAACCGTGACCGGCCGCGGGAGTGAGTCCTCTGCAAGCGGACGCCCGTCGCCGTCAAAGATCGCATCGGTCGAGATGTGAAGGAACCTGGCTCCCATCTCGTTGGCAACCTCGGCCATAGACCGAGGCATATCCCGATTGAGACGGTACGCCCACTCCGGGTTCGCCTCGGCGAGATCGACGTCAGTCGCCGCGGCGCAGCTGATCACCCATTCCGGCTCAACGCGCCGGAAGATCTCACGAACATCCTGCGGGATGGAAAGGTCCGCCCTGAGAGTTCGGATGCCGGCGAACACCACCATATTGGCGTTGAACACGCCGGTGACATTGTGTGCCGCGGCGGCCTCGATCGCCAGATTTCCGCCCAACAGCCCGCTGGCCCCAGTGACCAGAATTCGCGCCACACCTAGCCTCCGCCGGGGACAGAAGCCTCATACGGCGCCACGAGTTCACGGATCTCCGCCGGGTTCAGCCATCGATCATTGGTGTCGCTGGTGTAGGTGAAGCCGTCCGGCAGCGGCCGGCCTCGATCCCGCCAGTCGTGCCCAAACCATAGTGCGCCGGTTGGTTCGACGACGTACATGTCATCCACGTCGAGGGCGTGCCGGGCTTCGTCCTCCGAGAGCAGCACTTCATGCAGTTTCTCTCCGGGCCGAATCCCGATGTATTCGATCGTGCAGCCCTCGGCCACTGCCGTCGCCAGGTCGACAACGCGCATGCTGGGGATCTTGGGGACGAAAACCTCCCCGCCCTGCATTTGCTCGATACACTTGATCGTGAATCGAACACCCTGATCGATCGACAGCCAGAAGCGTGTCATGCGTTCGTCGGTAATCGTGATCCGGCCTGACTGGCGTTGACGCACGAATACCGGGACAACGCTTCCCCTGCTTCCCACGACATTGCCGTAGCGCACACACGAGAAGCGCGTCCCCAAGCCGCCGGCATAGGCGTTTGATTGGATGAAGAGCTTCTCGGCTGCCAGCTTCGTCGCCCCGTAAAGATTGATCGGATTGACGGCCTTGTCGGTGCTCAGCGCCATCACGCGATCGACACCGCTGTCGATCGCCGCTTCGACCACGTTTCGAGCGCCCATGATGTTGGTCATGATGGCCTCGATGGGGTTGTACTCGCATGCCGGGACCTGCTTCAAGGCGGCAGCGTGCACGACCACATCTACTCCGTGCATTGCCCGCCGTAGGCGCATCTGATCACGCACATCGCCGATGAAGTACCGCAACGAAGGATGGTCAAAGCCGGTCTCCCGCATCTCGTGCTGTTTGAGCTCGTCACGGCTGAACACGATCAGTTTGGCCGGATGGATGTCCTTGAGCATGACCTCAACAAACTTGCGACCAAACGACCCCGTTCCCCCGGTGACCAGGACGACCTGTTCCGACCAATTCATGCGCGACTCTCTTCTCCCATGCCAAGCCGGGTGGGAATCTTGTGAATCACAAACAAGGGATACTGGCCTACTCGACCGAACCAATGTGGAGCCAGATCCTCAAGCCAGAACAGAATCCGTAGCCATACGCGTCCGAGGAGCGGCTCGAAGATGAGAGCCCGGGTGAATGCGGTGCTCACCGAACGCCAGACTCGGATCTCGAACCCCGGCAGGTCGCCCAGGTGGGCCAGTGCCCACATGTAGTCCTGATGGGCGGTGTGCGTACCGGGGCGCGTCAGCAATCCCTTCTCTACAGATTCAGCCTGCGACGAAACGCCAGGCTGCCTATCCTTCGACCTTCCGCCACCCGTAATCATGCCTCGCATCACCCGAGCGACCGCGATCGGCAGGCGGGCCACACGCATCAACGCTGAATGCTCACCCCAGCTGTAGACAATCGCACCCTGGCCGCCGTCGGCAAGGACGCGCGCCAGCTCACGGAAACCGCGCTCCTGCTCGTCCGCCGGCAAGTGGTGGATCGTGTGCAGAGAGACCAGGCTGTCAAAGGCCAAGCCCTCGAAAGGAAGCCGCGTTATGTCGCCGATGACGAAGAGGCCTCGATCGCCGATACGCTCGCGTGCCTGGCGCAGCGCCAATTCGGAAATGTCGAGACACACCCTGAAGCGGAAGCCGTGCGCGTATTCCAGGTATTCGGGATACTGGATCGGACCGGATCCCGCATCCAGAAACAGCTCCCCTTCTGGGAGCAAGTGCCTCTTCACGCGCATGTGGCATCGGTGGACGTACTCGCGCGCGACAGGTCGCAAGTCCTCGTAGCGAGCGTTCTGGTACAGCCCATCGGCGATCTCCTTCCAGCCGACGGAGTCATAGAAGTCGCGCACCTCGCGTTTGACTTGAACCTCAGACTCCAACGTCAGCTATGCTCCTTACGGCCGAGCTCGCCTTCTCGGACCACACGATGGGGTGGCCGAGCATGGCCTGCAACGTCTCGTCATAAGGCGAATGTCCAAGCGCGGCCACGACTTGCTCGAGCGGTCTCGCCTGCATGTCCTTCCAGAAGCCGATCAAGTGCCACGGGAATGGGAACGGGTACTCGAAGAAGAAGCGATAGGCATACCTCATCGCCAGTTCTATCTGCTCATCCGGCACGCGGCGACCGAGCGGATCGGACAACAACCGGCCCAGCGCTTCGAAGTATTCATCCCAACTCTCGGGATCGTACGTGAAGCCTTTGCCGCGGTAGTGCGTCGCGCCGGAAACGACCACCGGCACCCCCTGCATGACCATCTCCATCCCAACCGTCGTGGTATAGACGAGCCCCACGTGCGCCAGTTCGATCAGATCATAGGTGTTGATGTCCGAGTCGGGGGGAACCACGCGGACCTTCTCCGGTAGATCCAGGGTCGCTTGTTTCACGATCTCGGTGGACGGATGCCCTGCGCCGAGCAACTCGCCGGGGTGAACGCGTACGACAAGCTGGGCCTCGGCCTTGGTCTCGAAGAACTGAACGGTGCGCGTCAACCAGTCCGCCATGCCCGTCGAAAAGACCTGGCGATCCAACGCCTGGCTGTCTCCTACGACGTTCGTGCACAGAAGGGCCACCGGTCTGTTGGGGTCGAGGTTGAGCCTGCGTCGGGCCATCTGGGCGCCCTGCCCCGGGGCCGCCTGCCACTTCCTCCCGAAGTTCTCCCACAATCTGGCACCGCGCCGGGCCCGGTAGATCTCGCCGAGCGTCTCGATTTCCGCCCCGACGAGGGGGAAATCGCCCCTGGCATCCCAAAGGTCGGACGTGATCAGGCGCATGGCCTCGCCATTCTGGGCGATCCACATCCTTTCCCGCTGTTCGCCAAACTCAAAGGTGGCCGTGGGCCAGCCGAGTTGTCGCGCTGTTCGATAGGCCGCGCCCAGCTCGAGGATGCTACCGTTTGGGACGACGACGACTTCCGGCTTGGTTTGCCTGAGCAAGTAGGCGAGAGCGCCGGCGGCCTGCCGGTTGCGTTCCAGTCTCAGCCGGTAAAGAACTTCGTCCCGGCTCCCAGATGTCAGGTCGAGGACTTCGTGCTGGTAGGTGTACTGCACGTCGATCCGGCTGAGGGCTTCGAGGCTTTCATCCAGGGCCGGAGGGATTCGATCCACCGGCTGCGTCGACATATCGGTGCACTCAAGGATCCCGGACAGTGGCCCGAGCAAGCCGCGCAGGTATTGTCGCTGGCGTCGAAGATCGAAGGTGTTCACGCGATCGCGCCAGTTCCTGTATGGCAAGTAGGCCAGATTCACGCGGTGGCCTTCAGCGGCGAGCAGCAGGCCGGTGGCGAGTGCATATTCGAGCCACCACGGCAACGCGCTGACGATCAGGACGCTTGTCGGGTTCTTGCTCGAAATCCGAGCACGGGTATCTTCGCTCGCCTTGCACCAACCCCCCAGGTGCTCTTCGATCTCATGCAGTCGAAAACCCGATGCCGGAGGGGCAGCACCGCCGGATAGGAGCGACAACGCCTCAACCGCGAACGGGATTTCACCCAGCACTTGCTTGGCAGCCATGCGCATGCGGGATGCGTTCACGGGACAGCCTCGGCGATCTCCCACTCCAGAGCGGGACGGATCGGGCCGCGCCGCCGCTCGGCCCACTGGCTACCGGGTGATCCCGTGCCGTCGACATTGAAGCTCAGGGCGTTCTCCTCCGTGAAGAACGAGCGGATGCGGAAACTGCTTGCATTGACCCCGAGAACGAACCGTCCCTCGTTCAGCAGATCAGCCGGGATCGTGCATCGACTGACGTATCGCCCTGCCGCGCGCGAGCCATGCGCGTCAAAGGCACGCGGGTCGTCGGTGTCGAAACTCGTGAATACCGGCTCACCCCGGCTGGTGAAAAGATACAAGCCGACTCTCAGGCCGGTGAGATCATTGGTGAGCTCATACTCGAACGCCACCTGAAATGGGGCCGAAGCCAGAACCTGGCCCGCAGCACGTCCACCCGAATCGATGACCCGAAGCGAGAGCGGGCGGAAGGGCAAGGCTGCCTGGACCGCCGCCTCACTAGGGTCCCAGCGACGTTCTCCAGCTTGCGCCATCCCCGACGTCATGTAGTAGTCAATCGCCTCCGGCGTCGGTGCGCGCAGAACAAGTTGACCGCCTCGCAGGACGAGCGTTTCCTCCGTCAACCGCAGAATCGCAGACATGTTGTGGCTGACAAACAGGACCGTCCGGCCTTGCTGAGCGACATCGCTCATTTTGCCCAGGCATTTCCGCTGAAACTCAGCGTCGCCGACCGCCAGCACTTCGTCGACGACTAGCACTTCCGGTTCCAGGTGAGCGGCGACGGCGAACGCCAGTCGAAGATACATCCCGCTCGAGTAGCGCTTGACCGGAGTATCGATGAATCTATCCACCTCGGCGAAGCCAACGATCTCGTCGAATTTGCGCTCGATCTCCGAACGCTTCATGCCGAGGATGGCGCCGTTGAGGAAGATGTTCTCCCGGCCGGTCAGCTCGGGATGGAAGCCGGTCCCCACCTCAAGCAGAGAGCCAACCCGGCCGTGGACTTCGGCGTAACCTTCGGTGGGATCCGTAACACGCGACAGGAGCTTGAGCAGCGTGCTCTTCCCGGCTCCATTGGGTCCGATGATCCCCAACACCTGCCCCTGCTGTACGTCGAAGGAGACGTGACGGAGGGCCCAAATGGACTCGGACGATGGACGACGGACGGCAGACGACCGCCGCCAGAACCTGGCGACCACGCTCTCAACAAGGGTCTCACGCAGGGTGCGATAGCCACTAGGGACCGTCCCAATCCTGTAGCGCTTGCCCAGATCTTCGACCTTGATAGCGAGGTCGCTCATCTGCACCTAATTGGCGTCCGTTTCATACTGCTGGCGCGGTCTTCCATTCAGCCTTTGGCCGGCGAACCGGTCCTATCTCCATGGGATTCGTTCACTTCAAGAGCGTATCCTTCCTCGTCCTCTCTGATCCACTTTCGGGAAGGATCGACTGCATTTCGCATGGCTTGAAGCTTTCGCACAAGCGTGAGGCCGACTTCCTCGGCTCTGTTTGCACGCTCAGAGTCGATCGGATAACTTCTTCGTGAGGCTATGCGCAAGCATGCCACGATCTCTGTCAGTGACCGGATCGCGTGACCGATGAAACGCGCTTGCTCCACATCTGTCTGACCGGTTGATCCTTCGGCAATATTCAAAGCAATAGACGTGGCCGCACGCCTCATCTGCGACTTCAAATTGAAGTCTTCTTCCCGCGGTAAATCCTCGGAGATGGAATACGCGAGATCCAGGTATTCAAGAGCCAGCTTCCAGACCTCCAACTTCTCGAACTTGTACATGGCCTCCCCCATTCTTCTTGATCCCGATCCGAATCAGGGTCTATCCTGTGTCGTGCCGTCTGCCGTCCATCGTCCGCCGTCCTCACACAATATCCGCAAACGTCCTCTCCATCCTGCGGAAATACAGCATGCCGCTCAGGAGGAGCAAGAATGCGACCGCGACCGACGCCAGAAGAAGCCCCGACGGCGGCTCGCCGACGCCTAGGATCGCCCAGCGGAAGCCTTGGACAACCCCGGCCATCGGGTTGAGGCCATACAGCACTCGCCAGATACCCTGGGGGATGAGGGTCGCGGAGTATGCAACCGGCGAGGCATACATCCACGCCTGCACGATGAACGGCGTGATGTAGCCGACGTCGCGATAAGCCACGTTCATGGCGGACAGCCACAGGCCGACTCCAAGGGCCGTGACCAACGTGAGGAGCAGGAACAATGGAAGAGTCCACACCCACGGCGTAAGACGCACGCCGTAGTAGACCATCATCGCCAACAGGACAGCAAAGGCCAGCAGGAAATCGACGACACCGGCGACGACCGAAGCCAGCGGGATCGCCATCCGGGGGAAATACACCTTGGTGATCAGATTGCTACCGGTGACCAGACTCGTGCCGGCTTTGGTCACACCATCCTGGAACAAGACCCAGGGCAGGAGACCGGCGAAGTAAAACACAGGCCCGGGTGCCCCATCCGTCCCGATGCCGGCCAGCCGGCCGAAGATGATGTAGAAAATGATCATGCTGAAGAGCGGCTTGAGTATTGCCCAGGCTGCCCCCAGCAATGTCTGCTTATAACGGACCTTGACGTCGCGCCAGATCAAGAAAAAGGCCAGCTCGCGATAACGCCAGAGTTCCCTCAGGTCAACCCACGACCACCCGTGCGAAGGCTTGAGAATGGTGACCGGGGAGGATGCACTGGCTGCCTCGACCGACGTGCTCATTAGCCGGCCCCTCCCTCCGCGGCGCTGGAGACTTCCGCCTGGTACCAGTCGATCGTCTGCCTCAATCCTTCCTCAAGCCGCGTATGCGCCTTAAATCCGAAACGTGCCTCAGCTTTGCTTGTATCCAGACTTCGCCTGGGCTGACCGTTCGGCTTGCTGGTATCCCAGACAAACTCCCCATCGAACCCGGCCAGCCTGGCGATCATGCCGGCCAGGTCGCGAATGCTGATCTCCTCGCCCGATCCGAGGTTGACCGGGTCGCTCAAATCGTAGTTCTCGGCCGCCAGCAGAATCCCCTCGGCGGCGTCATCGACATAGAGAAACTCGCGCGTGGGTGAGCCGTCACCCCATACCTCGATCGACGTCTCGCCTTTGGCCTTTGCCTCTATACACTTGCGGATTAGCGCCGGTATGACGTGCGACGTCTCGAGATCGAAATTGTCCCGCGGCCCGTATAAGTTGACGGGGATCAGGAAGATCGAGTTGAATCCATATTGCTCCCGGTATGCTTGAGACTGGACGAGCATCATCTTCTTCGCCAATCCATACGGGGCGTTGGTCTCCTCCGGATACCCGTCCCACAGGCTTTCTTCTCTGAACGGCACGGGCGTGTACTTCGGATAGGCGCAGACTGTCCCCAGGGCAACGAACTTCTCGACGCCGGCCTTCCACGCCTCGTGCATCAACTGCACCCCCATCATCGTGTTGTCGTAAAAGAATTCTGCCGGGTGGGCGCGGTTGGCTCCAATCCCTCCCACTCGCGCCGCCAGGTGGATAATGACCTCGGGCCGGGCATCGCGCAGCATTCGTCGAATACTGTCAAGCTCGACGAGATCGTATTGCTCAACCCTTGGCACAAAGACGGAGCGCGCGCCCCGCGCCTCGAGTCTCTTCAGCAGGAACGAACCCAGGAAACCGGCCCCGCCGGTGACGCAGATCCTCTTGCTCGCCCAAGAAGTTTCGGATCGGCTTTCGCTCATCATATTCTCGCTCTCGCGCGCCTCATGACTTCACGCGGTGGTAGGCTAGTCCCCAAGCACCGGCTCGGCATTTCGGTATCTGGGATCCGTCGGATCTCCGATCAGACCGCTTCGCAGGAGTTCGACGATCTCCTCGATACCCGCCTCCAGCGTCCACTCAGGGCAGAACCCCAGAGCGTTGCGTACACTGTCAAAAGATACGCGCACATCCCGCATGTCCCCGTCCATCATCACATCCCGATATTCAACGAGTGTTCCCGGGAGGGCGCGGCAGATCTTGGTCGCTATTTCTTCCTTCGTGTGATTTCCAGTCTCATTGCCCAGGTTGAATGTCTTGCCGCCGACCTTCTCAAGCGGTGCGTCGAGCCCCAGGATGATTCCTGCCGCTACGTCCCGAACATGAATTAGTGAGCGAGATTGTCTCGGCTGGAAGAGAAGAAGCTTCTTCTTCGTCCACGCTTCCATTACAAACTGATTCACGATCAGATCGAAGCGCATCCGAGGCGACACCCCGTAGATCGTGGAGAAACGGAAGATCAGGGGTGCGCAACCGGTGCCAAGGAGCGTTTCCTTGAGAGCCGCCTCACCGGCGATCTTGCTCTCGGCATAAAGCGACTGCGGATGCAGATCGCAGGTCTCGTCGACCGGACCATCGTCTGCTCGACCATAGACGCTGTAGGTGGAGGCGAAGACAAACCTCTCGGCACCCAGCCTGACTGCCTGTTCAGATACACGTCGGAGGCCACCTACGTTGACCTCCCACACCGACTCAGGCCCCGCCACACGGCAGGCAGGGTAGCCGACTACCGCCGCCAGATGGATCACCGCTGCAACGTCAGATCCGCCGTTCTCGTTCAAGCGCCGCCGACTGCCGGCCAATGCATTCGCATCGCGTATGTCGGCGTTGATGAGCTGGAAGTGAGGATTCAACAGGTAATCCGCAATCCCTGCGTCACCAACTGAGAGATTGTCGATCACGGTGACATGGTCGCCTCGGGTCAGAAGCGCCCCAACGAGCACCGAACCCACATAGCCTGCCCCGCCTGTGATGATGACGTGACGCCCGGCCTCGGAGATCTCGCCCATCACTGGCCGGCCTCAGGCTGGCGAAGGAGAACCTGGCTACCGACGACTTCGAGCACGCCGACTCGCCCCGACCGTCCGTCCGACACGACAGGGATGCCCAGCTCCAGGCAAGTCAGGCGGCAAATCTCGGCGATGTCCCCCTTCCCTTCGATCCGAACGGCGTCGTAGCCTCGATCTCGCGCCATCTTCAGCGCCCGCCTGGACTCAGCGCGCGCCTGGCGGTAGAGCACCATCGAGTTTTCGATGTAGGCCACCGTGAGACGGGCGCGCAGTGCCAGCCCTTCCGGCGTGATGATGTAGCGCAACTTCCGGCGCTCGGCTCGGCGAACCTTGACGTAGCCCTTGGCCACCAGGCGCTTGAGATGCCAGTTCACAGTTCCGACAGCTACGCCCAATCGCCCGGCCAGGGTCGCCTGTGTTGTATCAGGGTCTCGCTCGATCTCCTCGAGTAGCCCCAGATCTCGAAGGTCCTGCCTGCTTCTCTCCATTCCCTTCATCCAAAATTCAATCGTTGAATTATAAACCGGAGGCCGCCCACGTCAAGCTGCCCACTTCACCGGACACGTTCAATTTCCTGGCGATTGGCCCCCTCCACACTGCCGGACATCGTACAGGCGTCGAAGCCCGTTGGCGTTGTTGTCGGTCTCCTCCCCGAGAAGGACGGCACACGGACCGTTGTATGAATCCCTGTCGGCCTCGCTCATGCTGTCCCACCAATGCTGATCAACGTACACGTACGAATACCCTTCTTGGGCGACCCGGCTGGCTCCAGGAGCTGATACGAGATCGCGCCAGGCTGGCAGATCGTTGGTGACGTCGAACGCCGAACGCGTAGGTCGGCCGGTGACCGCTACCGCTCGCCAGCCCCCTGAGTCGAGCACAAGGGCGTTCGGCTCAAGACGATCCCAGAACCGGCGGTTCATGGCGGCATCGACGACGGCGATGTCGTTCGATAGCACAGGCCGGCTCGCCGCCGTCAGAAGAGGACCAAGGACGATGAGACCGGCGAAGACTGTCGTGCCACCCACTGCCAGGATTCCTGCCTTGGACCAGAACGACCTCAGGCGCGGCCAAAGGATCCACAGAGTTGGAACTGCCAGGAGGACCCAGTCAAGCAGACCAGCGCCGCTCAGACGGGTGATATCTCGATCTACGTTGTAGCGGATGAAAATCGGGATCAACAGCCCGAGGTAGCTGCTGACGGCGACGGCCACAAGCTCGAATCGTCGACGTCGGGCCCAGCGGATCGTCGCCCACGCCACAAGCGGTCCGGCCAGCAGAACAGGCCCCATCTCAAACAAGGCAACGATCAGTTGACCGGGCCGGTCGAACCGGAGCTCACCCAGGTGAGAAGATACGATTGCGGGCGGCAAACGAAACGAGAAGAGGCTTGCGGCACCTGATGTCCCGGGGATTCCGGCTACCCGGGCGACGAGCGAGCGCCCGACCTCCGTAAGCGTGCCCCCTTGAAGAAGGCTGATCAGAACGGCCGTCAAGATGCACCCGATGCCCTGGATCCATTCGTTTCTCGACGCGCGATCGGTCATGCGAAACGCCAGCAGCAGCGCCGTGAGCCCCATACCAATGGCGATCAGGATGAACTCGGCTTCAGCCGCCAGCGCCCACTGGGAGAGCACAACTATGACGACGAGGACACCTCGCCAGCCTCTCCTCCGGGGGAAAAGGAGCAGAAAGAGGAAAAGCGTAACCAGCGACAGTGACTTGGGGCCGGTGAAGACGTTCAATACGAACGGAGGCAGGATTCCGTTGGTGTAGGCCAGAGGGATCGGCGTCGGCGGGCCGCCTTCGATTGCCCACGGCGAACCCAGCCCCTCGAGCAGCGTTCGCGCCGAATCTGCAGCGGAGCCCCACAGACTTACCCCCGTGGTGAGGGAACTCAGGACGGAGTAGGGAAGCAGATTCAGCATCCAACGTCCGCCCGACGCCAGGGCCAGGACCAGAGCTACGGCGACTCCTCCGAGCCTCCGGTGAGTCGCCCGCCATCCCCAAAACCCGGCGAGGATGAGCGCCAAGGCGCCGAGAAACCCCCGACTGACATCGAGCGCGCTCCACGGGAAGAGGCCACCGACGCGCATCAGGCTCGCTCCGAAGAGCTGGAAAGCGTAGTGGTACAGATACGGTTGGCCGGCGTTCAAGTAGAACTGAGGCGGGATGTCGCCCGCCGCCATCGTAGAGATCAAGGGCAAGCTGTTGTAGTCATCGAAGATCCCCAGGCCCTGCTCCACTCTGATGATCACGCCTGCGATCAGTGCCAGGCCGGCGAGCCACCACCACGAGCGCAGACCGAGGCGATCCAGCAGGCGCTCGCCGGATGAGCGCCACGAGATCAGCCCGGCGACGAGCACCGCAAACCCTGCCAGCCAGAAACTCAGAGACGGCGGCAGCCAGTGGCCGAAGACATTTGAAAAGAATATGAAACCGGCGACGCCGACCCCCAGGCCAACCGGAAGGCGCTCGCGATGTTCGAGCCGGAACGAGTGGACGGCGATCAGCCAACCGCCCGCCCACCACACGGCGCTCAGGATAAGCACGGGCAGAATGTCGGCCCAATGGCCGGTTCTCATCCAGTACATCGTCTGGGTTTCCCTGACATCATTACCATCGTGAGCATCGAATGCCTGCCGCGCGGATTATATGGTGAGGGGAAAGTCGGCTCGGCCCTCCCCGGTCTATTTGTGCAATTCAGGGACACGCGCCCGTGTCCGTTCGCGGCGTCAGGAGCTGAAGAGAGACGGCCGGGACCGTAACCGTCGGCTCGTACCAGCACAAGATCGGTCGAGACACCTCCGTCACCCACGCGTCGTTCTCCTCTCCAAAGCCGTGCTCGCGACCCTGCAGGGTCGTCTCGAGGTTGTGAACCACAATCAGCGCGAAGCGCCGATGGCGCAAATCGGCATGGAAGGAGTCGAGGTAGGGTTTGTTCCCCGACATCGCCATTTCCATCAAGAACACCGTCTCGTAGTCTGGGAACATCCGAACGCCGGATATATCACCGAACGTGAGCAGCTGTCTCTCAGAGATGAAGAGGACGTCCTTTCCGGAGCGTGCCGCCTCCGAGACCTGCGCCTGGATCGTTCCAAGCGCCGCGGCCGTCTGACCAGAATCGTGTGTCTCAATCGGCGCGCCGGCCCCGAGCAGGAAGATCATCGGTGCCAATGCAATGGCGGCGTTCAACCACACGGATGATACAGCCGACGGCCGAACGCCAAGGTTGGGGGAGACGCGATCAAAGTACGCGTAGGCCGCGATGATCAGCAGAACACTGAAATACGCATCCAGGTTGTGCAAGTTGCTCCCCCCGCCAATCTTGACGCTGACGACGAGTCCCCCGATGAAGAGCACGCCGAGAATCGCACCGAGGCCCAGTGCGTGAATCGTATCGAGGTCGAGGCTCTTACGTTTGAGGTCTCGATACACCACCAGCGCCAGAGGAAGACTGCCGAGGATCGCTGCCAGAAGGATGCCCAATGGGTACGTCTCGCTCGGGAGAAGTCGATACCACAATAGTTGCGAGAAGAGGCTTGATCCGAAGTCGGAGACCGCGTTTCCGGAGTAGGCGATATACGCCGCTTGCGTCCCCAGGCCGACAATTGACCCCGCGGTCACCCAGAAGACCGGGGCCATGGCATATCGCAACCATGAAGTCACGCCCCTCTGAGTCTCGAGCAGGTAGAGCGTCGCCGCCAGGAGACCTGGAACTGGGATCCAATTGACGCGACTGATCCCCGCCCACGCGGAAGCGACCAAGACGACGAGCAATGATCTCCACAATCGCGCCGAATCGAAGCCCCACAGAACAAGGATCACGCAGACCAGCAGATGGTAGTAAACGGGACCTTGGAGCAAGAACAGGGCACCCCAACCAACAAAGAGCCAGCGCATTCCCCGCTGGGAGATCGCCAGTCGGCGTGAGAGCAAGTAGGCCGTTCCGCCGGCTGAGGTGATCCAAAGGATGACCTGCCACATTCGATGGAGCCAGATCGGTGAGCCTGGGATCAGGAAAGGCAGGGCTTGCAGGAGATAGCGTGATGGATGCAAAACCGAAGGAGGGATGTGGAAGCCATACAGTGTCCGCGACAGGAAGAGCGAGGCGTAGTAATAGCGACTGGCCTCAGACCATCCCAGGGTGAATGGATAGGCGGAAATGCCCACCAGGTACGTTGCCAACTGGTACGCCAATCCGAGCATCACTCCCGCCACGGGCAATCTGACGGCCAGCCTCTCGCCACGACGGACGGCAAGGGATAGGCCGGCACCCAGGATCGTCAGGATCCAGAAAAGACCCAGACGCGGCAGCAGACCTTCGATGAACCTGCCGGCGGGTCCCATGACCGCAACGGGCAGAACTACGAGCGACAACAGCCACAGTGCGAGCGCGGTCCCCCGCCCGGGAAGCCGTCGGCGAGCCCCGACGGTTATCCGCTCCAGGATCCGGGATCCGGCCGACGAAAGAAGGGACAGCAGGAAGCCTACACCGACGCTAGAGAACAGGGTGATCCCGATCGTGGCGATCTGCCTTCGAACAGACAATGAATTCAAGCCTGTCTGGATCGAGGGAACGACGAACGCTGCCAGACTCCCGATCCATAGCAGGATCGTGACTGACAGAATCACACTCGCGTCGACGAATCGCTCCCGCTCGGGCGCCATCTGGCGGCCACCCCCATTCCCATTCATCGAAGCCAAAGTCGCACTTCGTGCCCTATCAACGGTGTCGTCAGGGTCACGAGTGTGTATCCGTGTTCCCTTGCGAAGTCGTCCAGAGGGACTTCAAGGCCTCCCATCGATCCCCGTTCGAAGCCTTCATTCCCCGCTTCGAATCCGACCATGACTGCCACCGGAGGGTCTCCTGCGAGAGCGGTCTCCAAATCGCTATAGGCGAGCAGGCCGATTTCTCGGCGTTTCTCTTGTGTCAACAGCGGAGCAACGCGCCACGAGAATGGACCTGTGGCGAGTGAATTGTATATATCCAGACCCCCTTCGAGGGGGAAAACCGGCGAAAGCGTCAACACTTTCCCCTCCCCCACGATCTTCCCTACGTCGATCCCGAGCTCATGCGCCTGAACAGGGACCCAGCTTCTGGCGTCGCGTAGTGAAGGCCAATCGGCCTGCGACACAAGTGCAATCCCGCCTGCAAGAAGAACGACCATCGCGATCCACGATAGTGCTTGTCCCCAACGGGCATCTACCGGCCAGACGACCGACAACGCAAAGGTGATGGCCAGGATGATAAACGGGACGGGGACGTAGAAGTACTGATACCAGGATGGCGTCGCCACAAAGGCACTGGCGAAGAGAATAAGCGCCAGGCCCCCGAGAAGAATGATCTCTCGGGGAAGTTCGGCCTTTCGCTTGACGAATTTCACTCCGATCCATACCGCCGCGATTCCAAACGCCAGGAACAGCAGCAGGTTCGTTGGTTTGTCCACAAGAACATGGTAGAAGAAGACGGCTTTCCCCAGAAGTGTCTCCCCGACGCGATGCGCCAGGAGTTCCCGGTAGTCCGTGTTGAGGGTCTGATAGGTGATATTGCCAAAGATGAACCGCCGAGGGGCGGCGGCGAAGAGCGCGATCCATGGCAGGCTGGCGAGGGCCAATCCCGCGCCGAACGCACCGGTGTCTGACCTCTTGCCAAGCCAACCTTCTCCGGGTCGGCTCAACAAGATTCCGAGCACAAAAGGAAGCAGGGCTAACAGGTAGGTCAGTCGGGTCCCAATGGCAAGACCTACAAGCGCGCCGCTCCCCAGCATCCACTTCGGGGCGCGTGCACCCGGCCGACTTTGCAGGAACAGCGCAACCGCCGCCAGCGTGAGCAGGGTTGGGAGGTCATGATTCCAGGCGCGGCCGCTGGTGTACCTGAAGATCGGATTCGTAATCAAGATCAGGCATGCAGCGCCCGAGATCGTGAAGCGCGTGAGCGCGGGTCTGCCGCGGAAGAAGGATGATGTCAGGGCAAAGACAATTCCAGCCGCCAATGCCGCGCTCACGGCGGAGGCCGCTCTGGCGGACAGGAGGTTCCAGTCAGTAGCCTTGAAGATCGCGGCGTAGACAAGTGTGAGATAGGGCATGTGGTTGGAGGGGAAGTCGCGATATGGTAGCAGGCCATTTGCCACCAACCGACCCGCGGCAATGAACTGGTTTTCGTCGTGGCTGAACGGGATCAGCATCGCCTGCTTGAACACGGCGAGCCAGACGATGACGGTGAAGACGGCCGAACCGATCACAATCGGCCAAAACGACGTGGGGCGCTGCCGCTCCCGAGGATCATCACTTCCTACTTTGGTCAATGCCTCACCGTTGTAGCCATACTCCTGAGGTACCGGACGGAGTCATGTTGATGATCGGTGGTTAGCGTGCTTCATGTCTCCGTCGTGGGTTCCGTCGGACCTGCCTCCTCGCCCACACCGCCGCCTGACAGGATCGCGGGAAGGAAGAAAGCCCCGGGAAGGCTGGCAGCCATAGAGAAAGTCCGGATCAGCAGGCCTAGAGTCAGACTGCTGGAAGCCGACACCCCGCCGAACTGGCTGAAAATGAACGCCGCGGAAAGTTCCTGGATGCCCAATCCGTTGATCGAGAGCGGCAACAGGGTGACAAAGTAAGTCAGGCTCCACAGTCCGGCAATCAACCACAGCGAGATCCCCTCACCCATCCCGCGCAAGAGAAGCCAGATGAGCAAGAACACACACAGCATGTGGCCCCAGGTGAAGCAATATGCTTCCACCAGGGCGCCAGGGTGGTGGAGCCAGATGCCGAGCAGCTCTCTGGCGCGTTTGGGGATCTGCCAGAGCCTTTCAAGCAGCCACTTGGTTCTCGAGACCCCCCGTCCTCCCGAAATCGAGGCCAAGGGAGGGACGATCCACAACCCGGCTGTCGTGACAGGAAAGAGCCAGGCTGCCAGCTTCACCAGACCGATAGGGGCGGCCGTCGCCATGCCCGCCATACCGATCAAGCGATCAACGATGATCGACGCTGCTGCAGCTACTCGCGCCTGGCCGACGCGCAAAACCCCCGCCAGGCGAACGACGTCACCACCGATCGTGGTGGGAAGGAAGTTGGCGGCAAACAGGCCGGCGAAAGTCAACTTCGTCGCGCTCGAGAGTGAGATGCCTGCCCCGGATGATCCAAGTAGGGCATACCACCGGGCAGATACTGCCAGGCGCGAAGCAAACATGAGCAGGCACGCTGCGACGACGGTTGTCAGCGGGATCTGACGGATCGCGGCCGCGATCTCGCTCCATCCCTGCCGGCTCAACAGATATACCAGTAGAGAAACGCCGATAAGCGTGCCGATGAGCCTGATGAAGACCCGGGGTCGTTGTCCGTCCCGAGACGAGTTCATGGTCACCGTGGCGCCAGGTTGATGACCTTTCGGACGGAGTAGGTCGGCTTCGCCTGCGATTCGTGGTAGGTCCGAACAAGCAGCTCCGCGATCAGTCCCATCAGAATTGATTGGAAGCCGAGGATGATGAGCATACCGCTCATCTGGAACAGCGGCGACGTCAGCACGGGTATCTGTAATACCACCCGACGCACCATGAGAAAGAGCAGCACCAGCAGACTGGGCAGGATCATGACCAAACCTGTGCCGCCGAACAAGTAAATCGGCTTGTTGGCGTAGCTCATCAGGAATTTGACCGTAAAGAGATCCAGGATGACCTTGAGTGTCCGTTCAAGCCCGTACTTCGTCCTGCCGAACTTGCGGGCGTGATGCCGAACGGGCATCTCAACGATGCGCGCCCCGAACCCGCCGGCGTAGGCCGGTATGAAGCGATGCATTTCGCCGTACAACCTGAACCCTTCAAGGACCTCGCGCCGATATGCCTTCAAGGTGCATCCATAATCATGAAGGGGGACACCCGTGACTCGCGAGATGAGCCAGTTGGCCGCCATCGAAGGCAGCCGCCGCGTCACAAACACGTCTTTTCGGTCCACCCGCCATCCGGACACCACGTCATAGCCTTCTTGGACTTTCGCTAGCAGTCCCGGGATGTCAGCCGGATCATTCTGCAAATCGGCATCAATCGTGACGATGACTTCTCCGGCGGTATGATCGATGCCGGCGGCGATCGCAGCGGTCTGGCCGAAGTTGCGCCTGAGTACGACCACCCGGGTGTGCTTCGCGTCATGGGACGCGAGCTGCTCCAGGATTTCCCGACTGCCATCCGTGGAGCCATCGTCGACAAAGACGAGCTCATATGCAATCCCGTCCAAAGACGTCGTAAGCGCTTGATGCAGCGGGGGGAGGTTCTCCTCTTCGTCAAAGACGGGGATGACGACCGAAAGTTCGGGGGCTTTGGACACCCTTGTCGAGGCCTCCCTCCGTTTTGTACGTCTGGCTCCAGTTGTAGTGGCCACTCGTTCAGTCGACTCCGTTGCCGGCGTTCTTCAGAACAGCCGTGACCCCAGTCTCCCAGCGGTGCCAATCGCCGAACTTCGCCTTCAGGATCTCATTGCCCTCGCCGATCGGTTCCAAACCGACACCCTCGAGATCAGCGTCCACCATGATTCGGGCCAGCTCTTTGTAGGTCACTTTGGGCGCCCAGTTCAGGAGTCTCCGTGCCTTGGAGGCATCAGCCCTGAGGTCGTCGACCTCGGTCGGCCGGAAGTAGCGCGGATCGATCTCGACATACTCCTCCCACTCCAAACCGGCGTAGCCAAACGCCTCCTCGGTGAACTCACGCATCGTCGGGCCCACTCCGGTGCCCAGGACGAAGTCTATCGGGTCATCCAGTTGCAGCATCTGCCACATGGCTTCCACGTATTCCGGGGCGTATCCGTAGTCACGCCGGGCATCCAGGTTGCCCAGGTAGAGCTTGGCCTGCAGTCCGGCCTTGATCCGGGCGACAGCCCGCGTGACCTTCCTCGACAAGAAGGTCTCGCCGCGACGAGGGCTCTCGTGGTTGAAAAGTATCCCATTGACGGCGAACATGTCATAGGCTTCCCTATAGTTCTTCGTCATCCAGTACGCATACGCTTTGGCAATCGCGTAGGGACTCCTCGGTTGGAATGGCGTGTCCTCGCTCTGAGGGGGCGTGGCGCTGCCGAACATCTCGCTCGAAGATGCCTGGTAGAACCGGGCGGCGATGCCGCTTCGCCGGATAGCCTCTAACAAGCGTGTCGTTCCGAGCCCGGTTACCTGGCCGGTATACTCCGGGATCTCGAAACTGACCTTGACGTGCGACAGCGCTCCCAGGTGATAGACCTCGTCGGGACGAACGTTGTAGACGAGATTGGTTAGTTGTTCGCCATTTGACAGATCACCGTAGTGCAGGAAGAGGCAAGCATCCGGGTCGTGTGGATCCTGGTAGATGTGGTCGATCCTGTCGGTGTTGAACGTGCTCGCCTTCCGGATGAGACCGTGGACTTCGTACCCTTTCTTGAGCAAGAGCTCAGCCAAGAATGAGCCGTCCTGACCGGTGATCCCGGTGATCATGGCTTTCGGCATTCTTATCCTCCGGGTGCTGAGGAGGCAGCGAACCCCTTCAAAATTCAGCGGGTGAATTATACCGTCGGGATGCGGTCCGTCAAGCGTCCATCGTCGGGAACTTGGCCGGATCTCCTGGGAACCGAGGCCAACTCAGTCGCGATGAGCGCGGCTGCCGGGGCTCAACTCCACCGGCGGTGGTTTGCGGAGCGCCCACCAGACGATCAGAGCCGCGTCGATCAAGAGGGAAGCACCCATCCCGGCGAACAAACCTACCGAGACCAGGTCGTAGTAGCGTCCCAGATACCAGACAAGCAACGCCAGTGTGGGTATGCCCAGAAGGATTGCGCTCCTGGCCAACCACGGGCTTCGCACCTCCTGGGCATGGCGCCAAGCCCACGCCGCCAGTGCGACCTGGGCCACCAGAAACACCGCCCGGTAGCGCGGGCTGTCCCATTGATAGCTGGTGGCCCGGTAGGCCGCCAGCACAGCCCCCAACCAGATCAACATGGCAAGGTAGGCCTGCAGGCTTCGCCGGTTGCCCTTCCGCAGAGCGGGAAATGGGGCATACAGGAGGAATGGCAGCAGGGCGTACCAGCCAAGACTCCGCCATATGGCGATGATGCGCCATATGGCGGCGCCCGGATAAGCGATCGCCGCGGGCAGTAGTGGCTGCACCAGACCATAGAAGACGACGAATGCGAGCTGGCCCCAGACAGGCATCACATTGAACAGTGTACTGATCCAGCCTGACTGCTCATCGAGTAGGTTGAGGCGCCACTGGGCACCTGCATTCTCCCACCAGTGAAAGAGTGCTTCGAGAGGCGCGCCGGCGATCTCGCGCAGTCCTGTCCATGCCTGAATCAGGAGAAGTACGCCCAAGGCGGCCAGGGCGAGGATCGGCAGCGCGACCGACCAAGTACGCCGCCATCCCAACCGACCTTCCCACAGTCCGGCAAGAACGGCGATCGCCAGTGTCAGGAGCGCGTAAGGAGGCGATATCAGCAGCACACTGGCTCCTGCCACCAGGATCGTCGCCACCCCGGCCCTACCACGCCCATCTCGTATGAGCGAATAGCCGAACAATGCCGCGGCGATCGAGGTCATGACGAACGGCTCGCGCATCTGGGAGCTGGCTAGCAGGACTCCTTCAGGGTACACAGCCATCGCCCATGCTGTGAAGACTGCGGTCTTGGATCCGAATGTCCTACTTGCGAAGCCCCAGCCGAACAGAATCCCCAGCGTCGAGGCGAAAGTGGTCAGGACGGAGATCAGCAACTGCCGGTGCGCGTCCGGAGAGAGCGTACGATAGATGGCTGCGCTGAGGAAGAGCATGCCACCGTACTGATCGGTGATCCTGGGCTCGGTCAGCTCCAGCCAGAGTGAGCGATCGGTCTTGGCTACGGCCCACGCATCCGTGTCTCGTTTATAGGCATCGAAGAAGACATATCCCGCCCGCTGCACCTTTTCGTCGTAGCCGAACCGCGGCAGGCCCTGCAACAATGCGACAGCCACTCCCGCCCGCATCAATAGGCCGACGAGCACACACACCAGGAGCCAGCGCGGACCCGAGCCGCCAGCCAGCCAGGCCCATACCAGCCCCAGCGCGAACACGCCGACCGCACAGACGACCGCGTATGCCAGCCATCCCTGGAGGGATGTACCCGCCGGATCCAAGACGACCAACACGCCGCTGAGCGCGACCACACCTGCCGCGCTGGCTGCCAGCACGTTTCGGCGCATCATAGTTCTTCGACTCTCATGCCCGGTGAGGATTGCTTCCAGGTCCAGACCGCCCAAACGACGAACACGATTACCACCATCTGCAACGGGACGAGGAATCTGGGATTGTCACCATGGTCGGCCAGCGTCTGGACGACCGAGGTCAACCAGACGATTCCTCCAACAGCCGCCGCCTCCATCGTTATCGTGATCCGTCGTCTGAGCCTGCCTGATACAACCAACCCCGCGCTGATCATGAGGAAGCCGGCGTTCGCCAGTACTTCGACGGCGCGACTGACTACGGCCCAACCCTGCAACACCGGACGGGCGGCAGCAGGAAACACTTCGGGCCTCCAATATGCCGGCGCTTTCCAGAACCAGATCCAGCCCTGTACGACGCCCTTGAAGTAGAGAGCAGGATGTTGACGAATGAGCTGGAATGAAAGTCGCGTCAACTCGCTGGAGAGACCATAGAAGCTCAGCCCGCTGACTTGAGTCATTTCCGGAATCGCATCCCAGATGGCGTTGGTCTGGACACCGGTCTCGGCAATCTTGGCGTCGCGATACTTCAAGTAAGTGTCGCGGATGTCGGCCCATTCATCCGGCAGGTACTCGAAAAACGCCCCTGTGTGTTGCACGAGCTGATATCCGCCCAAAGTGGTCGGGGAAAGCATTTCATACGAACGGTAAATGAAGAGCAGCCAGCCACCCAGCAGGATGACAGGTCCGACGGAGTATAGCGCCGCCCTGGCCAGACGCTGTCGGACCGAGCCATTTCCTGCCAACCACACGAACGGCAGCAACCAGACCGACAAGATGTAGAACAACGGACGGGTCAGCCCGGCCATGCTCGCGGCAACGCCAAGACAGAAACAAGCGGCGAGCGAACCAATGCCGGTCGGATTGCGGCTTAGCAGGAACAGCAACGCTAGGGAGGCGATAATCCAAAACGTGGTACATGCTTCTGCGATCAGGTTTGCCTCGAAGAGTGTCAATGGGAGCAGCAAGTCATACGCCAGGGCGACGCCGCCTGCAAGCGAGGCATTTCGCGTCAGGCGCCACGCGATCCACAGGAGAAGGAGCGAGATCAACCAGCCCAGGATCATCTGGGCCAGCATGATCCGTCGGGGATCGCCGCCGAGGATGGCCATGAGGGCTGGATAGGCCGGCGTGCGCGTCCCGTCATATCCCCGCAAGCTCAGCCCGCTGAGTTGACCCGCCAGACGAAGGTACGACGGCGTATCCCCGTAGGCGATCGGTTCGTAATACACCCAGAGCAGAAGGCGCTCCACGGCGCCGACGAGCGCGACAACGATCGCCCATCGCCCCAGCGGGCCACGCACCACAATGCTCTGATCGGTTCTAGCGTCCGTCATGAGCTTCATCCCCGACTGTTAGCCCGTCCAATGAGCGACGCGCACGCTCGACCCAGGTGAACCGATGCGCGTCTTCTCTGGCTCGATCGGCCAGGCGGGCAGCGCGTCCCGGATTTCGCTTCACCTCATCCAACGCTGTGTGCCAGGCCAACGGATCTTCAGGGGGGAGTAGGACCGCGTTCTCCTCGTTCAGCACCTCGCGCAAGACTGGAATATCCGAAGACAGAATCACTCTTCCCGCCGCCATGTACTCGAACATCTTCATCGGGCTGGCGTATGCCGAGGTGTCACCGCCGCCGCTTACGGCGATCTCCCGGGCATAGGGCATGAGCAGAAAATCGCCGGCCGCCTGGACGAGCGGCAGGTCTGCATTGGGAACGAACCCAAGAAAGCGCACGTTCTGCAGTGCGCCGGCCTTCTCTCGCCAGTGTTCCACCGCCTCCGGCTCGCCCCCGGCGAGGATGAAATTCATCGATTCATCACGCCCGGCCAGATCGAGAATCAGATCCACGCCGCGACCGGCGTACAAGTGGCCGGTGTAGACGGCCGTCACACGATTTGGTAGATCCAGTCGACGACGCGCTTCCGGCGCGTCCGGCAATCCCGCATAGCGCTCGAGATCGATTCCATCCGGCGCGATCACGCACATCGGCGGCGCAAGAGGCGTGGCATATTCTTGCGACAACCGGCGTTCCAGCGCTCGGCTGATAGGGAGGATCCGGTGGGGGGCTCGACTCTTCAGGTAGCCTCCAAAAAGCCGCGATCCGAGCCGACCGCGCGGTCGATCGTGGACTTCGAGGACGCTCGGCAGGCGCATCCATCCGGCAATGGCAGCCGCCTGTATCGGCCACAAATACAGAAGCTCGGCGGACCACCTTCTCGCTTGACGAACCGCCTGTAGACAGAAATCATAGCGCCCCAGCCCGGCAATCGCCCGGACGCGGCGAATGGGAAATGTGCTTCGGATTCCGTATAGCTCACGTAGCGCGTCCCACCCTGTTTCTCTTCCATCGCGCGGCAGCCAGAGGCTGACAACATGTCCGAGCTCGGCCAACGCCTGACAGACCTTCATCACCTGGATGGAATTCGCCGTCCGCGAAGGGACTCTCGACGTAGCGATGCACGCGATTCGCACGGTGCCTAACTCATGGCGGTGATCGTCGACGCCTCTGCCGAGGCCTGAATTCTACGGATAGTCTTCCAGGCGAGGACGCTCCCCGTCCCCAAGAAAAACGCACTGAGGGAGATCGCCATACCCAGTGCACCCAATGAAGGGACAAGCACAAACATAAGGGCGATCTTGCCCACTGCGGCCACAAGAGTGACCTTCGTTGGGTACTCTGGCATGCCGAGGGGCAGCAGGATGAGGCGGTTCCAGTACAGGGTGTTCACGACCGTGACGCCGAGCAGCAGGATCAGAAGGCTGTCGTAGGCATAGGGCATGAACTCCGCTCCGTACAGCCGCACGACGTAGGGCCCCAGGACGCCCAGGCCGAATGCGGCCGCAAGGGAATACACTCCAGAGATCATGCTTCCGCTGCGCAAGAGGTAGCGGACGTTGGCCCACTGTCGCGCGGCGATCTCGCGGGCGACTTCCCGATAGGTCGTGCTGATCAACGGCTGCACGGGGATCAGGAGCACATTGATGATCGCCCGGGCGACCTTGTAGTACCCCACCTGAAGCGGGCTGCTCAATGCGCCCAGCCACAGGAGTTCGCTGTCGCGCGTCACGAGTGTCAGCGTCCCCGTCAGATTAGTGCTGATCCCGAAACGAAGCATTCCCCGCGAGCGTTGACGAAGCAGACTCAGCGGCGCCAGCCACCAGCCGCCTCCCCACTGACGACCGGCCTCGACAATCGCTGTCAGAGTCACCGCCACGGCCCAGAATATCTTGCCTCCGAGGTACGCCAGCACGATCGCCACCAACCCGCCCCGCTCGATGAATGCGGCGACGATCATCACCAGCGTCAGCGCACTTTGGGCGACGGTGATGGTCGCCAGCGCGCGGTATCGATCGAAGTACTGCAGCAATCCGCCTGAGCTCTCGGCGATCAGGTTGGCCAGGACCATCAGGCCATAGAGCGGGAACAGCCAGGCGGTCGTCGCATCGTGCGCGAGAAACCGGGCTCCCAGCGGGGCGAGCAAGACGATGAGCACGTATGCCAGGATCGAGCTCGTCATTTCGGCGAGCGCCCCGGCTTTGAAAGCGGCGGCGGCATGTCTGGGCTGACCTTCTGCGCTGAACTCACCGACGAAGTTGATCACCCATTCGCCCATTCGGAACGAGGTCAATTGATTGATCACACTGGCGAAGACGGTGATCACGCCGAGCAGACCGAATGCCTCAACGCCGAGGAGCCGAGCAGCCAGAATACTCTGCACCATCCCCAGCGCGGCCGAAGCGGTATTCCCGCTTAGCATGTAACCGGAGTTGCGGAGCACACGTTGTGTCAGAGGGTTTTGCAGCAGCCGCTTCAGGATGCCGCGGTTGAGGAAGTCTGGGAGTTCGGCCATATGGCCTCAGTCCGACGTATCGACCGAGGCCGCCCAGGCCCGCTCGGCCCGGTACCACGCAACGCACTCAGCCAGCCCATCCTGGCGCGCGACGTGCGGCTCCCAGCCCAGCAACGAGCGCGCCTTGTCGATGTCCGCCCAGGTCGCCCGAACGTCGCCGGGTGCGTCGGGCCTCCGGTCGATGTGGGCCGTCTTCCCGGTCAACTCCTCGAGCTGTGCGATCAATTGCCGAATGGACACCGGTTCGTCACCGCCCAGGTTGACAATCTCATACCCCACAGGCCGCAGGGCGGCGACCGTTCCACGAGCGATGTCGTCGATGAAGGTGTAGTCGCGTTCCTGATCCCCGTCTCCATACAGGATCAACGGCCGCTCTTCCTCGATCCATTGGATGAAGCGGAAGACGCTCATGTCCGGACGCCCGGCCGGTCCGTAAACGGTGAAGAAACGCAGGACCGTGACATCCAGGCCGTGCAGGTTGTGATACGTATGCGCCAGAAGTTCTGCCGCGGCTTTGGTCGCAGCGTAGGGAGACAGAGGCCGGGTGACGTCGGCATCCTCGCGAAACGGACGTGTATTGTTGCCTCCGTAGACGCTCGAGGTCGATGCCTGAACAAGCTTTGGAACACCGAGTTGCCGGCACAGTTCGAGGACGTTCAGCGCCCCGCCGACATTGGTCTGCGTATATATCCAGGGATTGCTGACGCTCGGACGGACACCGGCTCTGGCGGCCAGGTTGATCACCCCGTCGAGCTCACGATCGGAGACGGCCTCTCTTAGCGCCTGCATTTCGCGTATGTCGGCCAGGCAGAACTCGAACCCGCTCTGTGCCTTGAGGCGTGTCAACCGCCAGTCCTTGAGCCTCCGGTCGTAGGCTTCGTTGAGATTGTCGATCCCCAGGACCGTGTGTCCCGCGTCGATCAGCATCTCGGCTACGCGGGCGCCGATGAAGCCGGCGGCGCCGGTGACGAGGTAGGAGGCCATCAGAGCACGACCACGTTCGCCCGACGAATGCCGGCGGCGCCGGTCGCGTTGCGTGTGTCGAAGACAAGTTTGGCCTCGTCAGCCACCCGGGCATAGTCCGTCACGGCATGATCGGCGACGATCACCACGCAGTCCGACTGGCGGACGGCGGCCATCAGATCGGGGACCGACGTCAGCGCCCATGCCTCGTCTTCGAGGGCTGGGACGTAGGGGTCGTAGTATGTGACTTCAGCGCCCTTGTCCCTCAACAGTCCGATGATGTCCAGCGCCGGCGATTCTCGCGTGTCGGCCACATCCGGTTTGTACGACACGCCGAGCACCAGCATCTTGGCCCCGTGAATGGATTTCCCCTGATCGTTAAGCGCGTCCTGGATCCTGCCCACGACGTAGCGCGGCATGTTGGTGTTGATCTCGCTGGCCAGCTCGATGAAGCGGGCGTTGTATTTCAAACTTTTGAGTTTCCAGGACAGATAGAGGGGGTCGATCGGGATACAGTGCCCGCCCAGCCCGGGGCCGGGCTTGAATTGCATGAAACCGAAGGGCTTCGACGATGCCGCCTCGATGACCTCCCACACGTTTATCTGCAGACGCTCACACATCAAGGCCATTTCGTTGACCAACCCGATGTTGACCGCCCGGAAAGTGTTTTCGAGCAGCTTGGTCATCTCCGCCACCTCGGCCGAAGACACCCTCACGACGGTATTCACAGCTTCGCTGTAGAGACTGGCAGCGACCTCGGTGCAGGCCGGCGTAATTCCGCCGATGACTTTGGGTGTGTTCTCCGTCGTCCAGTCTGTCCGACCCGGATCCACACGCTCTGGTGAAAACGCCAGGAAGATATCCTGGCCGACGACCAACCCGCTCTCCTCCAATTCCGGCTGGACCACCTCACGCGTCGTTCCTGGATAGGTCGTCGATTCGAGCACGATGACCATCTCGCGATGCAGAACCGGCCGCAGCGCTTTCACCGCAGAGACGATGAAGGATAGATCCGGATCCCCGGTCTTTCGAAGTGGAGTGGGAACGCAGATACTGACGCTGTCGACGGCCGACAGAGCTTGATAGCCTTCATCGACCCTTAGTCTTCCCGAATCGACCAGGGGTTGGATCCGGTCATCTGGGATATCCTCGATCGGGCTCTGGCCGTGCTGCAACATGTCGACTCTGTCGTGGGCGAGATCCACACCTACGACGTTGAATCCGGCCTCGGCGAAGACCACCGCCAGCGGCAGGCCGACGTAGCCGAGACCGATAACCCCGACTTCTGCCTGGCGGTTGGCAAACCGTTCCAACAAGCCCTGGGCGGCCGTCGGCAATGAACTCGTTTGTGCTGTCATGGAAATCGGAGACTCCTGGAGCGTGGATCAGAACAGGCTGAGCTGTTGAGCCTGAGACGACGACTCGTCCGCCGAGGGTGTACTCTCGCGGGCGTGCTCGATCATCTCCGGCAGACGGGAAAAATCCTCTTCGACAACCCGGCGCAAGGCAGGCTGATGCAGTGCTGCAGCCGGGTGATACATCGGGACGATGACCCTCCCATTGATGGTGCGCGCCCGTCCATGGACCGCGCTGATCCGGGCCTCGGGCATGAAGCGCGCCATCGAAAACCGCCCGAGAGTCACAATCACCCTCGGACTGATCGCTTCGATCTGTCGCTCAAGGTACTTGGAGCACGCCGTGATCTCAGGCATCTGTGGGTCGCGATTGCCTGGCGGTCGGCATTTCACAATGTTGGTGATGTACACCTGCTCACGCGTAAGGTTGATGCTCGCCAGTAGTTCTTCCAGGAAGTGGCCGGCAGCGCCGACGAAAGGCCGGCCCTGCTCATTCTCGTGGAACCCAGGGCCTTCTCCAATGAACATCAATGCCGCCCCCGCGGGACCCTCGCCCGGCACGGCGTTCTTTCGGCTGAGGTGGAGCTTGCAGTCGGTACACGCGCGGACTTGGTCATCGACCTCCCGCAATTCCTCTTCCGGCTTCACCCTTCACCTCCATCGGCCCCCCAGCCCCGTCCATGCAGCCCACTGACCGTCATGAGCAGTGCATCCTCACCGTTGTCACGATAGTAGCCCGGCCTCCGACCTACGGCCTCAAAGCCCATCTTGCGATACAGATTGATGGCGGTGGTGTTGGACACGCGAACCTCGAGGGTGGCGATATCGGCACCGCGGCGGACAGACTGATCCAGGGTCGCTTCGAGCAATGTCCTCCCGATCCCATGGCCCCGGAAGGTGGGATGAACCGCCAGCGTGCTGATGTGGACCTCATCGGCGATCAGCCAACAGCCGATGAAACCGACGACCCTGTTGACCGGCCCGTTGCTCTCGGCAACCAGCATGTTCGAAGCAGGGTTTTCCGTCAGCTCGTAGCGATAACTGCGCTCCGGCCAGGGCACCGGGAATGACAGACGATCGATCTCTAGCACGTGCGTCAGATCATCCAATTCCATCAACCGCACGGCAACCTCCAACTGACGCTGGATCATGGGCCTGATCCTGCCGGCGCCGCCAGGTAGGTCGGCGCAAGGGTGGCGACGTCCGGCTCGTCCTCCGCGCCGAGGCGATCCCAGGCCATCTCAGCCAAGATCCCTGGCCTGCGGACGCAACGCGATGCAGGCGCAAGGGTCACCCGCCGATCGGATTTGAGCACGCGCCTTTCTTCCACACTCATTTCGCCGCAGACAGTCGTCGGCCCCTTGATCTCTTCCAGCACATCTTCGGTCGTCATGGCCTTCGGCTCAGACACAGCTTCCCAGCCGCGTTTCGTCTTGTTGTACCACACACCCGCAAGGCGGCTGCGGCCGGCCTCGATCACCGCCAGGAGATCGCCGCCATCCACCGTCTGCCCTCCGACGAGGATATCGAGCGTCGGGACGCCGATCAGAGGTATCTCCTGCGCAAGCGCCAGGCCTTTCGCCAGAGCCATCCCAATGCGAAGCCCGGTGTATGACCCCGGGCCCGAAGCCACGGCAACTCCCGTCAACGCCGAGGCGTCAATACCCAGCCGACGGAGCATGAGACCGATCTCAGGAGCCAGTTGTGTCGTGTGGTGCCCGCCTCCGCGCCATATATGTTCCGCCAGGATGGAGGCACCATCATACAATGCCAGACCGGTCATCCGCGTCGCCGTGTCAATCGCCAGCAGCACAATCAACTCCCAAACGTCGCTTTTCGGAATTGACGCAGGAGTCTTTCATATCGATGACCCCAGGCCTCCACGCGTAGCCCTCGACGGCTGTCATCGACCCAGCGCAGACTGACCCACATGCGCTCTCCGGGGAGAAGCTCGAGCACCCTCTCGGGCCATTCGATGATCAGCGGTCCGTCACCAGCGAGTATGTCTTCCAGGCCAAGTTCGGTGGCTTCGGAAGCATCGTTCAGCCGGAACGCGTCGAAATGGTAGAGCCTGGCAGAATCGGCGCGGCGGTACTCGCTGATCAAAACGAAGGTGGGACTGGTGACGGGATCGAGCGCACCCCAACCGCGGGCGATACCCTGCGCAAGCGTCGTCTTGCCCGACCCAAGATCGCCTGCAAGGCAGACCAGGTCTCCTGGCTTCACCAGCTCACCCAGGCGCACGCCAAGGCGTTGGGTCTGCTCAGGGCTGTGACTCAAGAACTCCAGGCTACGCTCGTCGAGGATGGGCATTTTGCCGCGGCGGATTATACGTCAGCGGCATGACCCCTACAAGCTCTTTCCTTGCGGCCATCTCCGTGCTACCATCCCATCATGCGCGTTCTCGTCATCTCCGATGTTCACGCCAACCTAACCGCACTCGAGGCCGTCCTGGACGCCGCCCGCCCTTTCCAGGCCCTATGGTGTCTGGGCGACACGGTGGGCTATGGCCCCGACCCGAACGAATGCGTCGAGCTCGTCCGAAGTTTCTCGAACCTCACATGTTTGATCGGGAACCACGATCAGGCCGCGCTCGGTGTCATCCCCCTGGCTCGCTTCAACAGCGATGCACAACACAGCGCCGTTTGGACCCGTAAGAATCTGGATAGCGAAAACCGCGCCTACCTCGAATCGCTGTCAAGTCGGCTGGTGATGGATCCTTTTACACTGGCTCACGGCAGCCCGCGCCAGCCGATCTGGGAGTACATCCTGGACCACGAATCGGCAGCCAGAAACCTGGACGATTTACGAACCGAGTACTGCATCGTCGGTCATTCACATCTGCCGCTGATCTTCCACCGGGAGTCGAACAATGGGCCGGTCAACCCGACCGTCGTGAAATGGGACCAGGCGATGCAGCTCGTTCCACAGATGATCCTCAATCCGGGCTCTGTTGGCCAGCCACGCGACCTTGACCCGCGCGCCGCTTATGCCATCCTGGAGACCGATGAACTGACGTGGGAGGCCCGCCGCGTCGAATATGACATCGCCCAAGTCCAGGAGCGCATCATGAAAGCCGGTTTGCCGCCGAGGCTTGCGCAACGCCTGGTGGCCGGCTGGTAGCTGGAACCTTTCCACAGCATGTGGCGTCTACCAGGCAACCCCGCCCTCAAGACGGGATCGGACAAGGAGGATGCCATGCACAAGCGCCTCGCATATCTCTGCCTCGCATTCCTGATACTTCTCCTCATGGGCTGTGCATCGGCAGCGCCGACTGCGGCTCCCTCGATCGGAGAAGCCGTAGCGGGCGTCGCGCCCCGGCCCGAGGGTGGCGTTTCTGATTTCTCTCGGGAGGCGCCCGCCCAACCGTCCTTTGATTCGGCGCAGGGCAATCAGGCAGCCGTCGAACGCCTGGTCATCAGAACCGCCAACCTATCGATCGTCGTCCACGATCCGGCCGAGTCGGCCAAGCAGATCAGCTCGCTGGCCGACGAGTTGGGTGGCTTCGTCGTGTCATCCAACGTTTACGAAACCACATTCTCGGATGTCGGGGTGACTGCAGTTCGCGCCAGCATCACCATTCGCGTGCCTGCCGAGAGACTGGATGAAGCGCTGGATCGCATCGAGCAGGGCGCCACCGAGATCCAGAGCAGATCCGTCAGTGGAGAAGATGTCACACAGCAATACACGGATTTGCAGTCCCGCTTGCGAAACCTCGAGGCGGCCGAGGCTCAGTTGCGCGAGATCATGGCTTCGGCCAGCAAGACGGAAGATGTGTTGGCCGTGTACAACCAACTCGTCCAGATCCGTGGCGAGATCGAGATGGTCAAAGGTCAGATTCAGTACTACGAGGAGTCGGCCAGGCTGTCGTCGGTCACGGTTGATTTGATCCCGGATGTGGCCGCACAACCGCTCCAGATCGGAGGTTGGCGTCCGGAAGGTACCGCCAAGGATGCGCTGACGACCCTCGTGCGCACGCTGCAATTCCTGGGAGACGCCGCCATCTGGCTGGTGATATGCGTGCTCCCCATCGGTCTGCTCTTCGGCATCCCCGGGTACTTCGTCGTTCGAGGCATCATCCGCCGACGGAGGATGGCCAAGCCCACCGCAGTGGCGGACTAGCATCCCTCGCGGCTGTGAGGATTTGATGGAGAGAGCGGGGCGGCGTTGCCGCCCCGCTCTCTCCATCAAATCCTCGTATGCGCGCGGGCGCGGACCTCACGCCCCCTCGATAGCCCCGCGTATCTCTTCCGCCAGGTGGCCGAACTCCGGCGTGTAGCTCATATCCAGCGTGCGCGGCCTGGGCAACGGAATGGCGACCTCCAGTCGCAGGTTGCCCGGCCGCGGGCCGAGAACGAGCACCCGATCGGCCAGAAGAACAGCCTCGGAGATCGAGTGGGTAACCATAATGACCGTCACAGCATGGCGCGACCAGATCCGCATCAATTCGGAGGCCATGCGTTCTCGGGTGAGCGCGTCCAGCGACCCGAACGGCTCGTCCAGGAGCAGCAACTCAGGCCTGTGGATCAGGGCTCTGGCGATTGCCACGCGCTGCGCCATGCCCCCCGACAGATCTCGCGGATAAACCGCTTCGAAACCCTGCAGCCCGACGAGGTCGATGAGCTCGCGCGCTCGCGCGTGTCTCTCCTCGACCGTCGATCCACCGAGTTCGAGAGGCAGCGCGATGTTGTCGAGGACGTTCCTCCAGGGCATCAAGTTGGCCTGTTGAAAGACGAAACCGATGCGCCGCCGCGGCCCGACCAATGGCTGGCCGGCGAAATCAACCCGGCCGGCGGTCGGCATGAGCAGCCCGGACAGAAGCCGAAGCAAAGTTGTCTTGCCACAGCCCGACGGCCCGACAACACACACGAACTCCTGCGAGCGGACCGACAGGCTGACGCGATCCAACGCCGGAAGGCTGCCGTTCGTCCCGGCGTACTTCATACTCAGATCGCGTGCAACCAGGATCGTTCCGCGTTCGGTCATGGGTTCGGGAGAAACTCGTTGGTGAATGCTTGATCGAGTGTAAGAGGCTCGCTCATCAACCCCATCTCGAGCAGGACATCCTGCATGTTGCTCCAGGCCTGAGGCTCAGAATACCCGATGCGATCTGCCCGCCAGAACCCGATGCTCGCCTCGAGCACGGCCATCTGAACGACCTGGTCCGCCTGGGCCAGGTTCTCGACATACTTCTTGCAGATCTCGTAGGCGGCTTGCGGGTCTTCCAGTGTGTCGCGTATCCCGAGTTGGAACGCGCGTACCATGCCGCGCACGAGCTCAGGATCGCCCCGGATCGTCGCCTCGTTGCTGACCAGACCGTTTGACGCCAGGTGCACATAGTCCGCCACGCGGATCACGTTCACAGCTACACCTTGTGCCTCGAGCTGGATCGGCTCATTGTTGGCGTACACCACAATCGCCTGTTCCTGGTCCGCCACCAGGGCCTGGACCTGGTTGAACCCGATCGAGTCCAACGTGACATCGGATTCAGACAGACCGGCGGCGTCGAGCAAGGCGCGCAGTCCGATGTAGGATGCTCCAAACGTCCCCGGCAGCCCGATCCGCTTGCCCGCCAGATCCTGCGGTCGAGTGATACCGCTCTCCGGCCGTGCTGCAACCGCAACTGGATAGTCTTGCCACCAGCCGAAGACGTATACGACGGGCAGACCCTGGGCGCGGGCCAGCAGCACCTGCTCACCCGAGGCCAGGGAGAACTTCACATCTCCGGCGCCGAGCAGGGCTACACCGTCGGTCTCGGTCGAGTAATCAAAATCGACTGCGATTCCCTCGTCGGCAAAGTAGCCACGCTCGGCGGCGACATACAACGGCGCATACTGGACATTCGGTATGTAGCCCATCGGCAGGCGCACGTGAGTCAGCTCAGGCGCCTGGGTCGGGCCCGGCGAGACGGGATTGCATCCAACAATCAGAAGCCCGACTGCGGTGACCAGGGGGAGAGAACGGCGAAACAAGGTCTGACCCTCCAATCGTGAGAGCGGGGACGGCGGCTATGCGCGCGCCGGGTCCGATCTCCAACGCAACAGTCGGCGTTCGAGGTAGTCGACGACGGCGTACATCCCGAGGGCCATCACGACGAGCACCAGGATCGCCACGAACACCAATGCCGTATCGTACTGACCGCGACCGACGTTGATCAGGAATCCCAGCCCAGCGTCCGAACCGACGAATTCCCCGACTACTGCCCCGATCACAGAAAGCGTGGCCCCGATTTTCAGTCCACCCAGAATGACCGGCATGGCTGCCGGAGCCTCGAGCTTTGTGAATACCTGCCAGCGTGTCGCCCGTAGTGACCGCATGAGGTCCTTGAGTTCGTCAGGCACCGAGCGGACACCGACAATGCTGTTAACCAACACCGGGAAGAAGACGATCAGGGCCGCAACCAGAATCTTGGAGAAGATCCCCGGCCCGAACCAAATCACTAGGAGCGGCGCGATGGCCACCGTCGGGACGGATTGCGAGGCGACGACATAGGGCGCCAGCAGTCGTTCGGCCGTCGGCGATTTCGCCAGAGCATAGCCCAAGGCAAGGGCCACACCCATTCCAAGCCCGAGGCCGCCCAATACCTCAACCAGAGTCACGAGAGCGTTGCGCAACAGGCTGCCGTCTGTGAGCGCTCGCACCAGCCTGCTCCAAACATCCAAAGGCGACGGAAGCATGAACGCCGGAAGCCGACTCACATCGGCTGCGATGCCCCAAACCACAATGGCTACGATCAGCGACGCGGGTACAACCCAGGCATGCGCCCACCGGGATTTTCCGGCTGGCTCAATTGCAGACGCCCTTGATTGATGCGGCCCGAACAACCCCATGGCGACCTCAAACAACAAGACCCCAGAGAATAACCTCCGGGGTCTACGCGCGAACCAGACAGGCAAGCATGCAACATATGCGAAAGCCCCGAAGACGCTGGTCTTCAGGGCATGCTGGCTAAAACTGACAGCCAAAGGCCGTCAGCCTGGCGCCTTCTTCTATCCGGACTGTACCGTCGGCCCCGGAGTTTCACCGGATCCTGCGCTATCGCGCTCGCGGGCTTTACCGCCGATCGGGAATTGGGCCTTTCGGCCCTCACCCTGCCCCGAAGGCTTCCTTATTTGGTTGAAGCTATTATACCGCGGATTCCTTTTAGACCTCCTCTCCTGGCCGCGCGTGGCCACCTGTAAGCGCGACGGTGCTTGACCCGTGGCCGGTCGGGCAGTCTCATCTCTCCGATCGATCCCGCACAGTGAGCGCCTTCGACGGCGGATCCTTCGGGATCCTATCCCCTCATCAGACTCAATCGGGAGACTGGAGGACAAACGCTCGGGATGGGCATCCAGATCCCACGTATGCATTCCCTGAAGCTATCCTTAGGGCTTCCAAGGCTCCTCGGCAAACCCAAGGAAGGCTCCCACCGCAAGCAGACATACGGACGGGATTGCCGTTCGGTCCAGGCCGGTGGAGAGCCACCAGTCAAGAGGTGGACCACTGAACGAAGCCAGGTAGTAGAACGCCAGCACCATCATCCCCGTAAGTGCCCCCATCATCAACGCAGGAAGCACGCCAGATCGCGATTGTGTCGATAGGCGGCGGCGGCCGATCCAAATGAGCGCCAGAAGGAGCGGCCCGGTTATGCCCCAGACGGAGGGATCCGCCGCGTGACGCACCACGAACACAGCGATCTCACGCACGGCGGATAGATTGAAATCTCCATTCATCCAGCCGTTCCAGGCTGCACCGGCGGCACTCCCAAACTGGCTGGCCCTAGCGTAGTTCCCGGCGAAGATCAGCCACGTACCTCCGATGAGCGCGCCGGGGATGATCCATGTGCCGAGACGGATTCGCTCCGCTCGGGAGCGCCTCAGAGTCAGGACCAGCGCAGTCGAACCCACGAGCACGAGGAGCACACCCTCCGGTCGGGTCCAAATCGCAAGGCCAAGGAGAAGACCCCCGACGAGAAATGCCTGTTTCGATTCCTCAAGCGAACCTTGAAGCAGGTACAACAGGCCCAAGACGAGGTAGCACGCCTCCGGCAAGTTTGCATAGCCCAGTGTGGCATGGTCATACAAGACCGGCACGGTCGCCAGCGTCAGTGTGCCGAGGCTTGACAACGTCGGCGAGAGCTCACGCCGTCGCCAGAACAGATAGCATCCGCCGAGGAGTGATGCGTAGAACAGCGGGAAGATCAGCTTTGATCCCGGGAGCACATCACCATCGAAGAGCGCGAAGAACGATATGAGCAGCGGTATGTTCAGCGGGTAGCTCAATCCGTGTTCGCCCCAGTGACGTCCGGCCTGGATCGACCCCTCCAGGGCGATCCCGTAACCCTTGGCACTCCAGATCGCCATGGCGTCCCAGCCGGCCTGGGCTCGGCCCACGCTCAAGATCAGTGAGCCTACGAACAGCACACCGGTAGCTGCCAGGGCCAGTCCGGACAAGCCACGAAGGCCGTCAGTGATGGGGGGACTGCGGGGATGCCTCGAAGGTCGAAGGGGAATGTCCCTGAGCCAAAACACGTCCCCTGCCAATAGGCAGCCGAGCAGCCACGATCCGACCACTGACAAGACGGAAATCCGCAGACCCAGCAACGACAAGATAAAAACGAGCCAGGCGAAGCTGCCCGCCCCAACCGGGAAAGCCAGAGTGAGTGCCTCCGGCCACCCGCGCTCCGGCAAGATCAATCTCACCGCCAGGAAGCCGAAGGCGGCCAGGCCTGCCAGCACGAAAAGATCGCCGATGATTACTGCCAGAGAGGTCATCACTTTGAAGGTTCAGCCGCCCGATGGGATGTACACCCCCAAATCCTCGTTATAGGGGATGAGCGTCTTGGAGCTCTCGGCGGCCCGAGCAGGAGGAAACGATCCGACCGCCAGGATGTAGGTGTCCGACCCGCTGAGTCGCAGGATGCACGCCTCCTGCTCCGCCATCTCACTGGAGGGGCAATTGATAAGCTGGCGCGGGATCAGGAAGTACTGGATCAGTCCGATGTTGCCGAAGGTAGGATCCTGTTCCGGGCGCGGAAGGACCAGCTTTGCATCCGGCGGTACGGTCTCCGCCGCAAAGCGCATGAAGCCGGCGAAATCCGATCCGAAAGCCAATGCCGCGCTTCTCTGCTTGGCAGAGAAAGTCCGATTGTTCCACACCCGAAGGGCGAGGGGGATCACGCTCGACTGCAGGAGGATATACAGCTGAACAACTGCGGCCAACGCCGCAAGGGCCGGGACGATTCTTGATGGCCGGCCTGCTAGCGTCCGGATCGATGTCTCTCGCCCCTGAGCGTTCAATGTCTCCTCACATCACACGGGGGGATACCAGATCCCTTGGGGGGACAAGCTGACCCTTGCTGCAACCCAGCGATTGTTCCTAGGAATTGAAGACAATGCGACCCTCTCCGACCGATCTCAGGCCAGCCGCAGACTGAGTCGGATGACCAAACGCCCGCGGTGGAGTCGGCCCCTGGTCGATCCCGGCGAGGGAGGACACGGGCACGGTTCTCGGTTCTTGCGCTCGGCTGTCGCGCCCTACTCCGCCGGCAGGTCTTGTTCGCTGCCGGCCCAGACATTCAGCTCGCGCATGTCGCCTGTGCGCAAGAAAACCAATCGCTCCGCGATGTTGGTGACGTGGTCGGCGATTCGTTCGAGGCTGTGTGCACACCACAGCAGATAGGTCGCCCGGGCCGCCGTTCCGGGCTTGCCGGCCATGATTTCCACAAGCTCGTCGAAGACGGCGCGGTAGAGTTGATCCATTTCGTCATCACGCGCGGCGATCGCCTTTCCCGTCTCCATATCACGCTCGACAAACGCCCGAAGCACGGCCCTCAGCATTTCGCGCGCCAGCTGCGCCATCCGGGGAATGTCGATCAGCGGCTTCAGCAAAGGCTCATCACCCATTCGAATGACGGTCTTTGCGATACCCGTGGCGTGATCACCCATGCGCTCAACGTCGACGACGATACTCATCGCCGCCACGACGGCGCGCAGGTCGGTGGCGGCCGGCTGTTGAGTAGCGATGAGGGCCAGACATGCCTCTTCGATCTCGAAGCGGAGTTGGTTGATCTCAAGATCGTCGGTGATGATCTGCTCGGCCAACGCTCGATCTCTCCGCTGCAGTGAGTCAAGCGCCTTGCCGATGGCCTGATCCACCATGTCCCCCAATCGAAGCAGATCATCCTGAACGGCCGAGAACTCCCTGTCGAACGTCGCCCGCGGTCCGTGAGCCATGGCCTACCTCCCACCTCTTCGTTTGGAATCTCAGATTTCCTTCGCAATTGAGACGGCGCAGGATGGATCATCACATTGAGACGTGAGCCAATCCATCGCTGCCGCAGTTTGCTCGACCGGGGGTTGCCGTGGTAGCTGTGTTAAACGGATTGTACACCGTTGCCGACGCCGAAACCCACGCCCGTTCCCATAGCAGAATGCACCGGAATCCTGTTGCTCTCCCCGGGCAAGACAGGAGGATTTGGGTTTGTTGGGGGGGGGGGGGGGGCCGCCCCCCCCCACACACCAGACGGGGGGCACCCGAGGCGGCAAGCGCAATGGGGGGCAGGGTGGGGGGGGGCCGAAACGACAC
>CAZGRL010000015.1:8779-61665 GCA_964528155.1 uncultured Anaerolineaceae bacterium | reverse complement strand
AGTGACACAAGATCAAGCAGGGACGTCTGTTCAGCTTGTGACAGTCTAGAGGCGAGCGCCTGACATAGTTTGTAGGCCAGCCCGACGCCCGCCAATTCCTTGAAAGGGTATTCGTCACCGGGCTGTTTCGGGTTGATGATGGCCACAGCCCGCGGCAACTCGGTAGCCGGGTGATGATGGTCTGTGACAATGACGTCCAGTCCTGAGAGGGCAGCCGCATCGATCTCTTTCGCTGACCGGATGCCCGAATCGACGGTAAGGACCAGCCTGGCGCCCGATGCCTGGATCGAGGCCAACGCCTCGGTATTCAACCCGTAGCCCTCGTCAAATCTGTTGGGGATGTAGCTCTCGACTTCGGCGCCCAGGGACTTCAGATAACCGATCATCACGGCGGATGCGGTGATACCATCGGTATCGTAGTCGCCGTAGACGACGATCTTCTCGCGCGCATCGATCGCCTTCAGCAGGCGATCGACGGCGGAGGCCATCCCACGAAGAAGCATGGGATCGCTTGAAATCGGGCTTGCTGCTTGCAGATACTCGGCTGCCTGCTGTCGGGTTTCGACGCCCCGACGCCACAAGATCAGCCTTTGGAGCGGAGTGAAATCCGCCAGTGCGCGCTCAATCCGCGGCGGCACCTGTGGCGGATACAGCCAGCGTTTCTCCAGCACGCCCCCCTTACCGCTGAACGCAAAAGGGCCCGCGTCGCGCGGGCCCTGCAACCATCAGCGAGTCGCTCAGGCCCAACCCTGGTTCCGAATGAAACTGGAGATTACGGGAACTTCGGTGTAGTTGCCGCGGTAGGAATCGATCGCCGGCCACAGCGTCGCAAGCCAGAGCAAGGGGGCGCAAAGCGCACCGAAGCCGAGCGTGATCGCGCTGACCAGAAAGATCAGGACCCACAACACGACATTGAAAACCAGGGCCTGGACTGCATGGAACTTGATGAACGGACGGGCCTTCTTTTCCTCCATCAGCAGAACGATGATTGCCACAATCGGGATGGGATATCCCAACGCCGACCACAGCTTGTCGTCGCTGGTCACCTCGCCCATTCCTCCCGTGCCGCCCATCTCAGGTTGTTCACTCATGTTTGTCTCTCCTCTGCATATGTGGGGTGGTCCTCGACCCGCACTTGAAATCAGGTCGATCGCCAGGCCGGTCATCCTCCGGCCAACGCGGCCCGATTGTACCGTCGTCCGTGCGGAACGCAAGTCCATGTTTAATAACCCCTCAAGTACGAAGTGGTTGCAGTTCCCCGCCCCACGGCATGTGTGCTAGGATTGCTGCATGCGCGTCGTCTTCATGGGTTCACCGGCGTTCGCCGTGCCAAGCCTGAGGGCCGTGCACAGTCGATTCGATCTGGTCGGCGTGGTTACCCAACCCGACCGACCGGCCGGTCGCGGCCGGAAGATTCGGACATCCGAAGTCAAGCGCGTCGCCATGGAGGAGTCGATTCCCGTCTTCCAGCCGGCCAGGCTCAGAGGGCCGGAAGTCTTGCAGCATCTGCAGGCCTGGCAGTCGGAGGTGATCGTCGTCGCCGCATTTGGCCAATTGATCCCCGAGCCGATTCTCAATCTACCCGAGCACGGCTGCGTCAATGTCCACCCCTCTCTGCTGCCGCGTTGGCGAGGAGCGTCGCCGATCCAGGCCGCCATCCTCCACAGCGACCAGGAGACAGGGGTGACTTTGATGAAACTCGACGCCGGTCTCGACACGGGCCCGATCATCACGCAACGGCGCGTCGCGCTCGATCCCGAAATCACCGGCGGCGAGCTCAGCCAACAGCTTGCCGAGCTTGGAGCATCCATGCTTGATGAGACGCTCCCCGACTATGTCGCCGGAACCCTCGACTTGATTCCCCAGGACGACACACGGGCCACCTACTCGGCGGCTATCCCGAAGTCCGCCGGCGCGCTGGATTTCTCCCGAAGCGCGGCCGAACTGGCCCGTCAAGTCCGCGCGTACGAACCCAGGCCAGGGTCGTTCCTGACATGGGGGGAGCGCCGACTGATCGTGCGGCGGGGGCGCGCCCTCGTGGGGCAGCGCGGCCTGCCCGGCGAGGTGCGTGTACTTGACGGGCGGCCCGCCGTGACAACCGCCGATGGCTTGCTCATGCTTGAGGTCGTGCAACCGGAGGGCAAAGGCGCGATGGATGGGGCCTCCTTCATTCGGGGCGCCCCCGGATTCCTCGGGCGAAGTCTCGCCCTTCCACATACGGGCTGAAGCCTTCCGCCATTCTGGCGGAGCCCGCCACAGATCCACCACGGAGGTACGGATTGAAAGATTTCATCCTCGCGCTCGACCAGGGGACGACTTCTTCCCGCGCCATCCTGTTCGATCACTCGGGCAACGCTCTTGCCCAGGCGCAGTCGGAGTTCCCTCAGATCTATCCACAGCCTGGCTGGGTCGAGCATGATCCCGAGGTGATTTGGTCGTCACAGATGGAGACCGCCCACAGGGTTCTCGCCGACGCCTCGATCACGGCCGACCAGATCGCCGCCATCGGCATCACCAATCAGCGCGAAACGACTGTCATCTGGGATCGGGGGACGGGCGAACCGATCGCCAACGCGATCGTCTGGCAATGCCGCCGCACGGCGCCGCATTGCGAAGCGCTCCGTTCAGAAGGTTTTGACTCGCTTATACGCGAGCGGACGGGGCTCGTGACCGACCCCTACTTCTCCGGAACGAAGGTCGCCTGGCTTCTGAATAACATCGAAGGCGCACGAGAGCGGGCCGAGCGCGGGGAGCTGGCATTCGGGACAATTGACACATACCTCATCTGGCGCCTTAGCGGCGGCAGGCTCCACATCACCGATCCGTCAAACGCCTCGCGGACGCTGCTGTTCGACATCCGCCGGCGTGCCTGGGACAGAGAGATCTGCGAGCATCTGAACATCCCAATGTCGGTCCTCCCTGAGGTCCGCCCATCATCGGCTGTGTATGGTGAGACGGACGCCGAGCTCCTGGGCGCGCCGATACCATTGGCCGGAATCGCCGGCGATCAACAGGCGGCGACGTTTGGACAGGCGTGCTTCAAACCCGGGACGGCGAAGAACACCTATGGCACAGGCTGTTTCGTACTGCTGAACACGGGGGTCAATCCGGTCCGGTCAGACTCGGGACTACTCAGCACAATCGGATGGGAACTCTCGGGCGGATCGTCGGAGCCTGACCCGACGCAAGTCACATATTGCCTCGAGGGGAGCATCTTTATCGCCGGAGCAGCAGTTCAGTGGCTGCGAGACGGTCTCGGGGTGATCAAGAACAGTATGGAGGTCGAGGCATTGGCTGCGTCGGTCCCGGATAGCGAAGGCGTGTACGTCGTCCCGGCGTTTGTCGGCTTGGGCGCGCCATATTGGGACCCGTACGCCCGGGGCGCGATTCTGGGTCTGACGCGCGGCGCGACAGGTGCGCACATTGCGCGGGCGACGCTCGACTCAATCGCCTTCCAGACGTGTGACGTCATTGCCGCCATGCAGGTTGATGCGGGGCTTCGGCTTGAGGGATTGCGAGTCGACGGCGGCGCCGCCCGCAATGACCTGCTAATGCAGACGCAATCGGACTTGCTCGGTGTTCCTGTCCAGCGACCCCGTGTGACGGAGACAACCGCGCTCGGTGCGGCGTATCTGGCGGGGCTGGCGGCAGGATACTGGCCGACTATGCAGACGATCACCGACAATTGGCAGCTCGAGAAGGAATTCCTCCCAACCATTTCGGAGGACGAGCGCCAGACCCGGTACGCGGGCTGGCGTCGCGCCCTGGATAGAAGCCGAGCCTGGCTTGAACATGAAGACTGAACGGCTGCAGATCGCTTCAGCGAGCGGAGGTCCGTCATGACCTTGCAGATCATCCGAGCCCGTCATCCACCTGAACCCCATCTCGAGCAGGTGCCCGAGCTTCTGTCGGAGGTGGGAATCCAGACATCGTTGGCGGAGATCCGCAGCCGCGTCGAGGCTCTTCCGCGTCACGATCGAATCCTGCTCGCCCTGGACGGCGAGCGACTGATCGCCTTTGCCCACCTCCGGATCTCCCACGACCTTCTGACCGACGAGACAGCTGAGGTCGCCAGCATCGTCGTTCGGACCTCCCACCGCCGACAAGGCGTGGGGCGGCGTCTGATCGCCGCGGCTGAAGCATGGGCGCGTGAGTCAGGCCGAGCCCGGTTGCTCCTTCGAACAGATGTTGTGCGAACGGACGCGCACGCCTTTTACGTGGCCCAGGGGTACGAGCAGGCCACAACTATGCTCGAATTCGTGCGCGACCTGGAGCGGGCCCGCCAGGCGGAAGCTCCGACGGAGCCCAGGTGACCGCCTCGCCGATTGGGCCAATACACCAAATCGTTCGCGCTGGCTAGCCGTGCCCACATCATCCATCTCGACTCAGTTGCTTATCATCGGCGGTGGCGCCACCGGCCTGGGAGCTGCCTGGGATGCATGTCTGCGCGGGCTCAAGGTCATCCTGGTCGAGCAGAATGACCTCGGCCAGGGCACGTCCGGCCGCTATCACGGCCTCCTTCACTCGGGAGGTCGCTATGTGATCTCCGACCCTGTCTCGGCGCGTGACTGTGCGAGGGAGAATGCACTCTTGCGCCGGATTGCCCCTCAAGCCATCGAGGACACGGGCGGTCTGTTTGTCACCACGCCCGCCGATCCAGCTGACTTCGCCGATCGCTGGCAAACTGCCTGTGCAGCCAACGGCGTCGCCGTCGAGGAGTGGTCCATCTCTAAAGCGCTGGAACATGAGCCCCTTCTCAATCCACGTATCTCTAGAGCCTTCCGCGTGGCCGATGGCGCTCTCGACTCGTTCGATCTGCTTCACTTTCTGGCTGGGGCGATTAGCCAGGCGGGGGGTCAGGTCCTGCTGCATCACCGGGTCAACAGACTCGAGGTCTCCGGCGGGCGGGTCACTTCGGCTTCGTTCGTCGACACTCGAACGGGCGAGACTCGAACGATCGGGGCGGAGATGATGATCAACGCCGCCGGGCCATGGACGGGAAAAGTCGCATCCTTGGCCGGCATCAGTCTGCCCGTCGTCCTGAGCAAAGGCAGCATGATCGCCATGACAACCCGCCTCGTCCACACCGTGGTCAATCGATGCAGGCTGCCGCAGGACGGGGATGTCATCGTTCCCGTCGGTACCGTCGCTGTCCTCGGCACAACCGACTTCCAGGTCGACGACCCGGCGGATCGCAGCGTACAGGATTGGGAGGTCAACCGGATCCTGGCCGAGGCCGAGGTTCTCATCCCCTCCCTCCCGGATCACCGACCGTTGCGCGGCTGGGCGGGTGTCCGCGCACTCTACCGTCCGGCTGACGCCGATCGATACGATACGCGCGACCTTCCCAGAGCCCATGCGGTGCTCGACCACGCTTCGAGGGATGGAATAGAAGGGATGGTAAGCGTCATCGGCGGAAAACTGACGACGTATCGCCTGATGGCTGAAGCCACCATCGACTTGGTGTGCGGCAAGTTGGGCATCGAAGCGGCATGTTTGACATCCAAGACCCCGATAGGTTCTCAGCCACGTCGATTCCACCGATTGCCGGATCGTCTGGCTGAATTCGAGTCCGGCGCGGGCGAAGCAACATCGCTCGTCTGCGAGTGCGAACTCGCCACCCGCCTGGGGCTCGAAGGATCGTTCAGCCGTGGAGATGCCCTGAGTCTCGACGATAGCCGACGCGACCTGCGGCTCGGGATGGGCCCGTGTCAGGCGGCGTTCTGCGGCTACCGCGCCGCCGCAGTCGCTTCAGATTTAGCCTCGGTGTCGTCTTCCGACGGAGGGTATCGATCGTTCTTGAAGGAACGTTGGCGAGGCGTCCGGCCTCTTGCATGGGGTAAGACTCTCAGTCAGTTTGAGCTGGCCAGACGGATTTCGATCGAACTGCTTGCGGCCGACACCCTACCGGAGGATCCATCGTGAGGGAACTGCTCATCGTCGGTGAGGGTCTTTGCGGGCTGTTCGCAGCGATACTTGCCTCGGAGCACGGGGCAAGCACTGCTCTGGTCGCACAAGGTCGTGGTGGATTGAGCTCGTCCCACGGATGTATCGACGTCTGGAGAGGCGGCTTGCCCGCTGAAGGCATGCGAGGGCTGCCTTCGGATCATCCGTATCGGATCGCCGGATGGTCGAATATTGATCGCGCTCTACGCGCGTTCCTCGTCATCACCTCCCGCGCTGGAGTCGCCTATCGGGGCAGTCTTGAAGAGAGTCTCACATTGCCCACAGCCATCGGCGGACTGCACATCACAAGCTTCGCCCCGGAGAGCCTGGCTCGCGGGAGTATGTCCGAGAAGATGACATCGTTCTCTGTCGGGGGGATCGAGGGCTTCAGAGATTTCTCCGGAAAGTTGGTGAGAGACAATCTGGCTCGCTCAGGTCGCTCCGCACCTGAAATCGTCCCTCTTCCGATCATCGGGGATGTACCACGACGCGACCTGTATGCGCACGATCTGGCCGGGCGTTTTGATGATGCGGAGTGGCGGAGCGAACTGGCACGCGCGTGGAAACCGCGGCTCGGAGGCGTCCGTCTGCTGGGTGTGCCCGCCGTCCTGGGACTGCGCAAGCCCGCCGAGGTACTCGCCAGCCTCGAAGAGCGGCTCGGCGTCCGAATTTTCGAGATCCCCACCCTCCCCCCGTCAGTCCCAGGGCTGAGGTTGGAGCGCCTGCTTCGGCGGACCGCGCTGGCCGCGGGCGTCCAGCTCATCGAAGGTTCGCGGTCGATCGGCCTGGTAGACGGACGTAGTGGCGGCGAGCGAGTGACTGGTGTTGTGATTCAATCTGCGGGCGGACCGCGCACGTATTCAGCGGGCGCCGTGCTGCTCGCCACCGGCGGCGTGCTTCATGGTGGTCTGGTGGCACGTCAGAATGGCCGGATCGTCGAAAGCGTATTCGACCTACCCATCCAAGCTCCGGCTTCACGAGGAGAATGGACTACGGACCTGCCCCTGGGCGCGCAACCCTACGCCTCATATGGAGTCCGCGTCGACTCCGACATGCGGCCGATCTCGGATGAGGGCATCCCGTACTTCTCCAACCTCTACGCCGCTGGAGGACTTCTGGCAGGCAGCGACCGCGCCGTGGAGGGATCGCGCCAGGGGATCGATTTGCTCACAGCCCATCGCGCGATCGAAGCAATTCTTGGCGAAACGCTTTCATGAGTCACCCGTCCGGTCTGACTGCAGACATGTGTGTCAAGTGCAACATCTGCACCGCCGCCTGCCCTGTGGCCGCTGTAACGGATCTCTTTCCGGGACCGAAGGCTGTTGGACCGCAAGAAGAACGTTTCCGCCATCCACGCCTTCCGAGCGTTGACCAATCCGTGGCCTGGTGCTCGGGCTGTGGTGTGTGCTCGCGCATCTGCCCTCACGGCGTAGCTGTGACCGAAATCAATGTGCGGGCCAAGGCCGCGCTCGTCCAGCAACAAGGGGTTCGCTTGCGCGACCATCTGATCTCGCGGCCGGCGCTTCTCGGCCGCCTGGCCGTTCGGATGGCGCCTCTGGCTAATGCCGCGCTCGGCAGCTCTTTTGCGCGACGAGTCTTGGAGACAACATTGGGAATAAGTCGGCAAGCTCCGCTGCCGGCCTTTTCAAGACGATCGTTCCGACGCAGACACCCTGAACGGATCGCGACGAGACCACCCGAGGTCACATCGAAAGACCATCTCGACGTGGCGTATTTCCACGGTTGCAGCACGGAGTACTACGAGCCTTGGATTGGCGACCTGGCGATCGCCGTCCTGGAGAGACTCGATTGCCGCGTGATCCTTCCCCCGCAGGGTTGCTGCGGCCTGCCGCTCCAGTCGAACGGGCTGTTTGACACGGCCCGCCGGTACGGTCGTTCGAATGTCGAATCCTTGGCACCATTCGCCGCGGCGAACGTTCCAATTGTCGGGACGTCGACGTCATGCACCCTTGCCCTCAAGCACGAGTACCAGGCGATCCTGGATATCGAGGGCGAACCCGTCGATCGAGTCGCCGGGGCGATGTTCGATTTCTTCGAGTTCCTGACGCTTTACCGCACGGCAGAGCTGGAGCGGCAGGATCTGCGCCCGATTCCACAGAGGGTACTCTACCATCCTCCATGCCAACTCCGTGGTCACGGCATCGGTGCGCCCGCGCTGGAGGTGCTGCGAATGATTCCGGAGCTGGAGGTGATCCACTCCGACGCCGAATGTTGCGGCATCGCCGGGACCTACGGCCTCAAGCGCGAGAAAGCCTCAGTTGCGTACGACGTCGGCCGCACGTTGTTCGATCAGGTGCAGGATACCCGTCCCGATTTGATCGCATGTGATTCGGAAACATGCCGCTGGTGGATTCAGAAACACACCGGCGTCACGAGCCTGCATCCACTGCAGCTCCTGGCTCGCGCCATGGACATCGAATGACACACACGATCACCTTGCTTCGCCACGGGCTTTCCATCGCCAACGAAACGGGCGTTGTGCAGGGGCAACTTGACTACCCACTGTCTGAGGTCGGCGTAGTGCAGGCCACGGCATTGGCCGAGTACTGGATTGCACAGCGTGAGACGTTCGATGTGATTGTTTCGAGCCCATTGCTCCGTGCGCGCCAGACCGCCGAGATCATCGGGGCGAGGCTATCGCTTCCGGTCGAATTCGATGCAGCCTGGATGGAACGCCATATGGGTGACGGTCAGGGTCTGGAAGGACACGAGTTTGATCGCCAGCGCGAATCGCGTCCGCTCGCCTCCCCATACGAGCCGTCGTTCGGTTCCGGAGAGAGCCATTGGGACTTGCATCGAAGAGCCGGTGACGCCCTGCAGAGCCTGATCCGCAGACCGCCAGGGAATTACCTTGTCGTCTCGCACGGCGCGCTGCTCAACGCACTCCTGCGGGCCGTGCTCGGCCTGGCCCCCTATGGGCGGACCAGATTGGTGGGTTTCGCCTTCGGCAACTCCGCGTTCGCTCGCCTGCTCTATGATGATGTCTCTGGCGGATGGCAGATACACGCCTTGAACGCGACCCCACATCTTGACGGGTCTCAGGATTCCGTATGAGGGATTCACCAGCGACGGCGATGATTCTGCACAACGGGCGCGTCTACACGCTGGATACCGACCAGCCTATCGCCGAGGCCCTGGCAATCTCTCGTGGCCTGGTGGTGTCGATCGGCAGCGACAGTCATGTCATGCCCCTCGCAGCCGAGGCGACCGAGGTGATCGATCTGGGGGGCCGGACCGTCATCCCCGGGCTGATCGACGCACACATCCATCTCCAGAAATACGCACTCAGCCTCGAGCAGGTCGATTGCGAAGTGTCCGACATCGACACTTGCCTTGAGCGCGTTCGCCTGCGGGCCGAAGAGACACGCGATGGTGAGTGGATCCTCGGGCACGGATGGAATCACAACGAATGGGGCCGCTTCGGCACGTGCGCCGATCTGGACCGCGTGGCTCCGTCGCACCCGGTTTATCTGACGGCAAAGTCGCTCCACGCCGGGTGGGCCAGTTCGGAGGCCTTGAAGCGCGCCGCCATCACCGACGACTCCGCGGATCCATCTGGGGGCGTGATTGGGCGCGATCAGACGGGCAAGCCGAACGGGATCTTGCTTGAGGCAGCCATGGCCCTGGTCCAGTCGGTCATTCCCGCCGACACGGACGAGCGATTGGCCCAAATGCTCATCCGGGCGCAGAAGGCTCTGTGGGAGCTCGGCATCACCGGCGTCCACGACTACGACGGACCGCGTTGCTTCGATGCGCTGCAGAGAATGCGGGAGTCCGATCAGCTCGGATTGCGAGTGGTGAAGAATATCCCTCTCGAATACCTGTCTCAGGCGATCGAACTTGGCCTGCACACCGGCTTTGGCGATCCGACGTTGAGGTTGGGGAACGTAAAGGTGTTCTCGGACGGGGCACTCGGTCCCCGCACAGCGGCAATGCTCTCAGCCTATGATGGTGAGACAGACAACTTCGGAATCCTCATGCTCGATGGCGAAGAACTGCTCGAAATCGCCAGCCGCGCCAGCGCGGCCGGGATCGGCACGAGCGTACACGCCATCGGCGACAAAGCCAACCATGTCGTCCTGGATGCATTCGAGACTTTGCGAGGTATCGAGAAGGGCCAGGGTCGTCGCCCCGCCAGGCTGAGGATCGAACATCTGCAATTGCTGCATCCCGAGGACCTTCCCCGGCCTGCCTCCCTGGATGTCATCGCCTCGATGCAACCTATTCACGCCACCTCGGACATGCCGATGGCCGATCGCTACTGGGGATCCCGTTCCCGCTACGCCTACGCCTGGCACAGCCAGCTCAAGGCCGGCGCCATATTGGCCTTTGGGTCGGACGCTCCGGTCGAGTCACCCAATCCGTTCTGGGGCATCCACGCGGCGGTTACACGTCGACGGCGCGACGGCTCACCCGGAGAACGAGGTTGGTATCCGGGTGAGAGGCTCAGCCTGGATCAGGCACTCCGCGCATACACACGTGGGCCGGCGACCGCGGCGGGGCTTGAGGAGGTCCAAGGGTGCCTTCGGCCGGGTTGTCTGGCCGACCTTGTCGTGCTCGAGGCCGACCCTTTCCAACTGCCCCCTGATGCTCTGGCCCATATCAGACCTGTGCGCACAATGGTCGGCGGCGTCTGGCGCTATGGGGAATTCTGAGTTGGTTTGATGTGGCCGCCGCGGGCATGCTCATGCGAGTCCGCGCTCGTCCCCCTTCCTGACTGTGACACCAATGGCGTCAAGATGTTCCATCAGGGCCAGCGCGTATTTGCGCGAGGTCGAGAACATGTTACGTACTTCGGCCACTGTAAGAGTGCCGCCCGACGCCAGCCTCTCCCTGACGCGCGCTACCATCGCCTCGTACGCGTCAGACTCAAACACGACATCCCTAGATACCTGGATCAATCGGCCTGTCTCGATCAGGTGAGCCAGCACTTCGTCACCGATCACTTCGGCTGCCTGCTTCATGCTTGGCGGAGAACCTGGATCAGCCTCAAAGCTTTTCATCAAGCTCGCGACCTGTCCTTGCTGCAACTCGGATAGTCTGACGCCGAATTCAGGTAGCGCCAATCGCGCTCCCTGGCTCCTAACAAGGCCATCTTCCTCCACTCGCTCCAGCACCGCGGCGAATATGCGGCTATCCAGTCCCATCCGGCTCTTGAGCTCCTCCCTGGGCATGCCTGACCGCAATGGATTGGTCGTGTGGTATTTCTCGATCGCCGTGTGCAGCTTCTGGATCAGAGAGTTCCACGAGCCCGACTCCACGACCAGGATATCGGACATCTCTGCATTGTCACCATCGGTCAACGCGATGACCTTTCCGCTGTCGACCAGCTCCTTGAACGCAGATTGGGCCGCCTGCGGTTCGAGGTTCGACTTGCGAACAGCATCCCTGAGGTAGCTCGGGCCACCAGCGAGAGCCTGGGCAAGGACGTCAGCTGCCGTCCCACGAACAAGAGCCTCAAGTCGCTCGAGCAACTGCGGATCATTCCGCCGATGGGTTCGCATTGGATGAGGATCGGCTACCTGTCCTCCCCCAAGGGTCGACGCCGGGGAGGGACGCCGAAGGATGAATCGATCGTGCCGATCGGCGGTAAGAGGGCCGGCCAGGACGAGCTGCAGCCAGCCGGACTGCCCCGGTGTGAGATTCTCCCTCCCAAGGATCCGCACCCGTGCCATCTGTTGGGCCGCGCCCAGGAAGATCTTGACCCTCTGGTCGTGCTTGAGCGGCGCGTCGGCGTCCGGCAGCAAGCGAAATCGAACATCGAGCAAGCGGGTCGGCGCGTATGACTCCGGCACGGCGATCACATTCCCTCGCTCCAGCTCTCCGACTTCGACACCGCTGAGATTGATCGCCAATCTCCTTCCCGGATCAGCCCGCTCGACCTTTGTCTTGTGCGTCTGCAGACCGCGGATCCGCCCCCGGAGCCCCTTGGGCAGCACTTCAATTTCCTGTCCGACCTCGAAAGCGCCATCTACCAAAGTCCCTGTCACAATCGTCCCGAACCCGGCGATGGTAAAAGCTCGATCGAGAGACAGTCGAGGTCGACCTGTGTCTCGGCGCGCAGGGGTATCCTGCAAAACAGAAGTCAGCGCCGCTTTGAGTTCGTCGATCCCCTCCCCTGTCAACGAGGAGACCGGGATGATCGGAGCCTCAGCCAGGGGAGTGTCGGCCAGGGTGCGCCGGACATCTTCTCGCACGAGATCAAGCCAGGATGGGTCTTCGACAAGGTCGATCTTCGACAGCGCCACGATTCCGCGCGAGACCTCCAGCAGATCGAGAATCGCCACGTGCTCGGAGGTTTGCGGCATCACGCCCTCGTCGGCTGCCACGACGAGGATCGCCGCGTCGATCGCTCCCACACCAGCCAGCATATTCTCGATGAAGTCTCGATGGCCGGGGACGTCGACAATCCCGACTTCATCTCCATCGGGCAGCGTGAGCCAGGCGAACCCCAGATCAATCGTCATCTGGCGCTCTTGCTCTTCGCGAAGGCGGTCGGGGTCTATCCCCGTAAGCGCAAGAACGAGCGCTGATTTTCCGTGATCGACGTGTCCGGCGGTGCCAATGACGTGCATGGACTTGCCTCAGCCGAAGTGCGTAAACTCATCCAGGGCGCGACGTTCAGCCGACTTCCTCACCGCGCCGTTCGATCTCAGAAGCCCATTCTCGGACCATTGCCAGGAGATCCATGAGACGCTGGCGATCGACCGCCGCCAGATCCTCAAGTGTGTTGATCGCCTCGGCCAGACTCTCTCCTTGAGTCTCAATGGTGCGGGCCATTCGATCATGAAGCCTGTCGTGCTCTCGCCAATGTTCATCGAACGTCAGTTTATATCCTGACCAGCGCTTCTGATCGTCCGCCTGGAAACTCGACCATTCCTGACGTACACGATCCTCGGCCAGCCTCTGTATCTCACTGATTTCAGCTATGCGTCGCTCAAGACGTTCAAGCATCGCATCGAGGTCCGCCCGAGCCCGCTTCAGAGAACGGAGTGACTCGTCGAACACCTTGGCTTGCTCATCCAGCCTCTGCTCTCGAACCTCGAACGAAACAATGCTTTCCTGCCACTCCTTGAGAAAACGCTCGAACTCCGCCATCTTGATGCTCTGCTGTTCCAGGAAGACCGCTTGACCCTCTGATCGCTCGTTCTCCGCCGATGTCAGATCGGCCATCTGAATCTCAAGCCGTCGGATCCGATCGCCCGACGAGTCCATCGATCCATGCAATCCGTCGACCTTGGTGCGTAGATCGGCCAGTTCCTGCTGCAACTCCGCCACACGGAGGGAATCCTGCCGCCTCCCCTCTTCCAGCGAAGCCAATCCGCGCGCCTGATCTTCCTCCCTCGAGCCCAGCTCCTTCAGGTGTTCGCTGATGTCATTGAGCATTCGCGTCAGGCGTATCTCCTCCTCTCGCCTGACTTCGAGACTGTGCTCGACCTCGTCAATCCGGGAGAATGTCGTGCGCAGTGAACCGAGTTCCTTTGCGGTGGCGGCCTGGTCGCGCTTTCGCATGTCCTCCAGTCTGGATTCCTTGTCCGTACGGCGCTTCTCTGCCTGCTCAATGTGGCGCGAGACTTCCTGGCGATGTTTGGCAAGGGCTTCGTCAAATTGATTGATCCGACTGGCGAGCGCCGCCAACCGGGTCAACTCGCTGGCGACCTCTTTTAGTTGGGATGCGGCCTTGGCCCGCGTCTCTTCGAGCAGCTCAACCCGCTCGCGCAAGCGGGCCACCGCCTCTGCCTCATTGCGACGGTTCTCGTCCAGCCAAGCCAGGCGATTCTCCAGCTGGTCCGGTCCCATTGATGCAATCCACGGAGTGGGCTCGCCTTTTTTCTTCGCCATCACTGGACCTTTTTCAACTCATCAGGTTGGCCAGGCCGGAGGCAGCCAGGACAACCCACGGGAATAGCATCTGTGGAAACACGCCGAAAAGAACGCACAACCCGATGCCGGCCCCCTGCAGCAGCTGCACGGACCGGTGCGGGGCCTCATGGCCCCCGAATGGCACAGGCCGGAAGAGCACCCCGATCCAGCGGATCGCGCCGGCGCTGGTGATCAAGATCGAAAGTACGACCGCAGCCGCTGCAATCACATGCTCGGGCGCGATCGCCGACAGGAGCGCCCATCGGGCCGGGAAACCAGCCGTGAGCGGCAGCCCGGCGATCGACAACACCCCGACGATGCTCGCAGCCGAGGCCAATGGAAGCCGGTAGCCTGCCCCGGCGAGCACCTCCAAATCATCGCGACCGGTCTGCGCACGTATGACCGATAGCCCAAGCGCCCACGCGCCCAGGCCGAATACCCGAACAGCCGACAGCCCGAGGGCCAGTTCGTAGCCTGCCGGCGTCCCCGCTCCGACGGCCAGCAATGCGACCCCAAGATCGGCGACCAGCGCATAGGCCATGAATTTCGAGAACGACTGCTGCGATAGCGCCGCCAGCCCTCCGAATCCGACCATTGCCACGCCCGCAATTCGTATCCCCGAGAAAAGACCCGCACTTTGCCGCAGCCAAGCGTAAGTATCGAGGAAGCGCAGCAGAAAGAAAAGCCCGGCGCTCTGCAAAATGACCGTAACGAACGAGAGCGCGTACGGGCTCGTCTCCTCGGCGGCCGTGGGAAGCCACAAGTGAAAGGGAGGCACAGCCATGAGAACGGCGAAACCGATGACGAGCAGAAGGCTGATCTGGCGTGCGAGCTCAGGCGTAGCGGTCGTCACGCCGGCGATCGAGAGCATCCATCCGCTGAGCAAGATCGCCATCATCGCCAGTGTGTACAGGGCCAGCAGGCGTAGCCCACCTCTCTGCGCGGGGTACTCCGTTGTTGCCAGGATCAGAACGCTAGCCATGGCAGACAGCTCGAGAAACACGGCCGCAAAGACAAACGGTTGGATGAGCAGTGATCCGGCGACGAGCGCAAGCGAGAGGATGCCGGCGGGGAATATGTAGCGGTTCGGGTTGACTGCCCAGGCTCCGCCGAAGAGAAACGCTCCGCTTAAATACAGGAAGCCGACTGCAGGTCTTGTGCTTTGATCAAGATTGAAAGAGCGGCCGAGGACGTCCCAGCTGACACCAAGCTTCAAGTTGATTCCCAACAGAGAGATCGGCACGTCAATGGGCGCCCTCAACACAAACAGGGCGATCAGCGCCGTGCCGCAGGCCGACACGATCGCCGCCGGCATCAGCCTGCGACGGAGCACCGCCGCGGCCAGCGCCAGGGCCGCTGAAGCGCCGAACAAGAGAAATGGTGCGCTCATGGCGTACGGGGCTCCACTCTCGTTTTGCCCACGACCAGGACGAGATAACTCACGGTCAGCGAGATGCCTATGTGGACCATTGCCAGCAGAGCCAACACGGCCAGGGATGGCTCCACAGAGGCGTAGGCGATCTCGAAGCCGGAGAGTATCGTCAAGATGCCCAGCCCAACTCGAAACGGCGAATCGCTCGTGCCCAACTGAAGAAGCCCGACCGTCATCAGCAGAGCGGAACCGAGGGCAGCATTCGGCTCCAATGTGAGAGTGCCCATCCAGCGATCGCGCGACAGCCCCCATCCGGCGACCACGACAAACAGAACGGAGATCAGTCGAAACGATCGACCAGCGGGGATGATCCCGTCTTCCTGGGACTCGGCCGTCCCCGGCAACCTGGCGAGGGTGACTCCAAGGATCGAACACGCAATCAAGCCGCCAGCCAATTTGACAGCGACGATCGTGACCGGGATGAACTGTGCCGCCAGGACGGTCACCCCAGCGTACTGGATCACCAGCAATCCGAGCGATAGCCGTCGATCGTTCTGCCCGGCGATCCCACCGGCACACAATCCGCAGACCAATGCCGCGATCAATCTCACTTCGGGAGGGATGCTCACGGCCCGGCGCCTCTCACTCCGAGGATCACCAGGATCACGACAACCAACATCCAAAGCATGCCCCCCTCCCCCTCGAGGGGCAAGGCCAGCGCTCGCACGAATCGGAGGACACCAATGTAGGCGCCCCATGCCCCACGATACAGGGAAGCTGGATCAAGGCGAGATGCGGCTCGCAGACCGAATTCTTTGTATCTGTACGGAAGCCGACGCAACGCCAATCGGCCAATGAGGGCGGCAATGCCAACCCCAGCGAAGAATACGGCTCCGCCGAGACTGCGGGCCGAGGGCATCTGGAAACCCATCCCAATGGCCACCAACACCGGCAAGGCGATGCCCAGGCCGTAGACAACCCTCACCATGCTCTCACCGATCGGCCAGTTGCCCTGGGGTGCGGTAGCTCCGGCGGTAACCCCGATGCCGATCGCGGCCAATCCAATCCCCCCGAGGACAGCCAACCAAGCCGTCCCGGGCCCGGCGAAACCCGTGGCCAGCGCCCCCGCCAGGACGCCGCTCATGGTGAAGGGAGCGCCAACGACAAGCAAAGCCGCGGCGATCGGCCAGATCCGATGTGACGGGCTGTGGATCTCGGCCAATGAGAACGCACAGCCGACGAGCAAGATCAGCGTGCCAGTATTGGCCAGGATCTCACCTGCCAGCGCCGGATCGAGGCCGGCAGCCAGAACCCCGGTGCTGGCGATAGCCAGGATGAAGAACGGTCTCCCCTGCACGGGATCTTCGGCGAGAGCCCAGCGCAAGCCACCGATGACCGCGCCGATTGCACTTGCCAGGGTCAGCCAGGGGACAAGCCCAACCGGGAAACCCTCCGCGAATTGACGAGCCAAAACCGCCAGGACGATCGCCGGCGGCATCAAGCGGATCATGGTGCCCAAACCTCGGCGCGCTCGTGGAACCTTGGGAAGACTGAAATGAAGAGGGAACATGCCCAGGCGGATGAGCCCGGCGAAGGCAATCAACCCTGCCGAGAGGGGCGTGGAAATCTCGCCGAATTCCGTATTCGCCTGCCCTGCGGCCCAGCTGGAGGCGGCCGCCGCCAGAACGATGATGACCGAAAACCCATCCATCGCCAGTCGGGTGATGATGCCGGGGATGGCTTCCTCGTCTGTCGTGGCGGACATGAGGAAGATAAACGTCAGCAAATCCAGCATGGCCCATGTGATGGCCACTGTCAGCAGGTTGCCTGCCAGCATGGCCGCCACACCAATACCGGCATAGACAGGCAGGATGATGCGCGTGCCCATGGTCGTCGTGCCTGGACGGGCGGCCTGGGTCAGCGCCAACGACAGATAGACGGTGATCGCTGCATAGGCCATCTGCCAACCTGTCGTATCGAAGGCGAGCAGAAGCCGTGAGTCGAAGAGGTCCTCCGGTCGCCAAACAGAGAGGCTGGTCGACGAACCGACGGATGTCGAGAGCCCGAGGCAGACAACCCACGCGAGCCCCGCCATGGCAGACGACACTGCCCAGAGCGGCGCCTCGCGCCGACGCCGCAGAGACCAAAGCACAGCTGCCGTCACAAAGAGGAGAATGCTGGGAATGACTGCCAACACTACCTCGGGAAAGGAGGGAATGGGGGTGATCGGGCCTTAGCATACCACGGTCACCTGCTCAAAGCCGCTCGTCGGCCTCATGCTATACTTACTCGGGTCTGCAGTCTCGCCAAAGGACGCCAGGCTTGGGCACGGTCGTCACCCTGTTCTTGAAAACCGCGCATCATCAACCGATGACGCCAGTCGAGAACGTCACGGCCATCGAGGCGCGCGGGCTCGAAGGCGACCTCTCATTCGGCCGTTCTACCCGCCAGGTTCTGCTCATCGAGATGGAGATCCTCGAGCGATTTGGCTTGCTCCCAGGTGCGGTCCGAGAGAACATCACCACGCGCGGGATCAGACTAAGCGGCCTCGACCCCGGCACGCGTTTGCGACTCGGAGAAACGATGCTCGAGATCACAGGCGATTGCACACCGTGTTCATTCATGGACACACTGCGCCCCGGGCTGCAGGACCGGATCGCCGGCGAGCGCGGGCTGCTGGCACGAGTGATTGCGGGCGGCGGGATCCGCGTCGGAGACAGCATCGACATCGAAACCCCGATGCCATGATCGCGCGTTCGAGAGTGTCGCTTTCCGGCAAGGTGATTGCCGCACGTTGAAACTGATCGAGGATTGATGGAGCGATAAGATGGCGGATCCGTGGATCGGCCGAACATTGTCGAAAGTCCGGCTTGAACGTCGGATCGGCCGGGGCGGAATGGCGGAGGTGTACCTCGGTCTGCACACCACGCTCAGTCGACCGGTTGCAGTCAAGCTTCTCTTGGCCCATCTGACAACTGACGACGGCCTCTTCAAGCGCTTTGTGAGCGAGGCCCAGGCGGTGGCCGCCATGCGCCACCCGAATATCGTCCAGGTTTTTGACTTCGACGTAATTGATGGTCGACCGTACATCGTCATGGAATTGCTCGAAGGCCTGACCCTGGACGACTACTTGCGGCGGCTGCACAAGCTCGGACATGTCTTGCCCCTGCCCACGGTCGCACGCCTGGTGAAGTCACTCGCCTCGACACTGGACTATGCTCACGCGCGCGGGATCGTCCACCGGGACGTGAAACCAGCGAACGTCATCTTGAGGGCAGGCGCCAGCGGAGTTCGGCCGGACCTGCCTCTTCCCCCGGATGTCGAGCCAGTACTTACCGACTTCGGCGTCGCCCATATCGCCGATGCCTCAACGCGAACCGCGACCGGAACCGTTCTCGGAACCCCCGCCTACATGAGCCCCGAGCAGATCCGTGGGGAGAGCGTGGACGCCCGGACCGACATCTACTCCCTCGGCATCATGTTGTACGAGATGCTCTCCGGCGAGCTACCGTTCGTCTCAGACTCCGATACGCCCGCTTCGCTGCTCTACAAGCAAGTACACGAGATGCCGCCCCCGCTGCCGAATACCACCCCGCCCGTCCAGAAGGTAGTTGCGCGGGCTTTGATGAAGGATCGCGGGGCGCGTTATCAACGCGCCGGTGAACTCGCACGCGAGCTCGAGGCGGCCACAGGCGTTCCGCTCGGCGAAGCCACGGAGACTGTTCGAGCCGGCACAGGCTCAACGCCGCCGGCAATCCCCTCAGGCGCCGGCCGGAGGATCAATCTCCGGTGGCTCCTCATTGGCGGCCTGGGTCTTGTCGGAGTGACGATCACTATTGCCGTAGTCGCCGGCGGGCTGTTCTATCTCAACACCCGAGGCGGGACGGCTTCCGAACCAACCCAGAGAATGCTTTTCCTGGCGCCCGCGGACTCGACCGCCTCTCCCGCGCCGACGGAAGCGCCGGCGACCACAATCGAACCTTCAGAAGCTCCCACCCCGGCGCCTAGCGGCCCTGTGGGCGAAGCCTTCTTTCAGGATTCAACTTTCCGGGCTTCCATCCCAGGTCTCGGCGCGGCTCCGGAAGGCATGATCTACCAGGGCTGGCTGACGCGGGAAGACGGGGATCCGACCAAGCTCGACGCGGTCGACGCCACTCCGGGCTCGCTGAGCTTCGAGGATCAATCGGAAGATCTCAATCTGCTGGCACACATCTCCGGGTTTGTGGTCTCGATCGAGCCGCAAGATGACACCGGCCTAAGCATCTCCCCACAGATCATCTGCCATCTCGACATTCAACCGGTCACAATCGAACAACTCAAGCTGCTCGACGAGGTCACTCGGGGCGCAGCACCGTCTGCAGTCCTTCTCGATCGGCTGGAGAGCCAGGCTGCGACGTACGATGCACACCTCGGCTACTCCGTCCAGGGAGCGGCTGCAAACAACCTGGCTGAAGCGAAGGTCCACGCCGAACATGTGGTCAACATCGCCGGCGGTCGGCTGGATGAGGCTTATGGAGACTGGAATGCCGACGGTTTGGTTCAGAACCCGGGTGATGACGTCGGGCTTATTGCATATCTCTCGATCCTGGATCGATATGCACACTCAATCCTGGAGACGGGCGACGCAACTCAGGAATCCCGTGACCTGGCCAACGAGGTCATCCGCCAGGTCGGCGAACTGTCGGCCATCGCTGAGCACGGCCGGGATGTGGCGGAGAGAATCGCCGCGGCCGACACGATTGAAGAGGTCAAGCCACTCTCCTCCGAGCTCGACACACTGAAGGTGCAGACTGCTGTAGAATCCCTCGTGCAAGCGGCGAGAGGATTGGACCTCACGCTCAGATTCGACATCGTCGCCGGAGCGCCGTAGGACTGCACTGAATGCAATCGGATCATTTCACGGTTGACGGCCACAACCTGAGCCTCGAGCAAGTCGAGGCGATCGCCAGGCGGGAAGTCGAGGTTACCCTCGATCCAGCCGCACGTCGCAGGGTGCAGGCCAGCGCCGACACCCTTGGCCGACTCTCCTCCCAGACAAAACCCATGTACGGGGTCAACACTGGCTACGGGGTGTTCAGCGATCGCCGGATCGACAATGAAGAAGCGTCAGCCCTCTCTCGAAACCTGATCCTGAGCCACGCGGTATGTGTGGGGGAACCGTTCTCTCCGGATGTCACCCGAGCGGCGATGGTGATCCGAGCCAATGCGCTCGCGCACGGATTGAGCGGCGTCCGGCCTATTCTGATCGACACGCTTCTGGCAATGTTGTCCCGAGGCGTCACACCGATCATCCCCTCACAGGGTTCGTTGGGTTCATCCGGAGATCTCGGGCCCCTGGCGCACCTCGCCCTGGTGCTGACTGCCGCAGATGATGGGTCCGGCGGACTTGCGTCGGGCGAGGCCTGGTACCAAGGCGAGGCCCTCACCGGCGCAGAAGCCATGCGTCGGGCCGGTATCGCCAGGGTGCAACTCGGGCCAAAGGATGGCCTCGCCCTGACCAACGGTGCGTCCTTCAGCACGGCCTTGCTTGCCTTGGCTTGTGTCGATTCGACACGCATCCTTTCCGCTGCAGAAGCCGCGGCAGCGATGTCGTTCGAAGCGCTGTGCGGGGTGCAGGCCGCGTTCGACCCTCGCCTGCACCAGGCACGCCCACATCCGGGTCAGGCTGCCGTCGCCGAACGGTTGTCTTCCATGGTCTCCGGCAGTTCCTTGATCGACTCCACTCCGAAGGTTCAAGATGCGTACAGCCTGCGTTGCATTCCGCAGGTGCTCGGCCCGGTCTGGGAGACCCTGGAGCATGCCATGGCTGTAGCGACGATCGAAGTCAACTCGGCCACCGATAACCCACTACTCCTCGACGGCCGAGCGGTCTCGGGCGGCAATTTCCACGGTGAGCCGGTGGGGATGGCGTGTGACTTCCTCAAGATCGCACTCTGCAACGCCGGGGGAGTGGCCGAGCGGCGCGTATTCCGCCTTGTCTCCGAACACACCAGTGACGGACTGCCACCTATGCTCGTCGCTTCCCTGGAGGCCGCCGGCCTTCAATCAGGTCTGATGATGCTCCAGTACACCGCGGCCTCCCTGGCCCTCGAGAACCAGTCGTTGGCCACACCCGACTCGGTGCGGTCGCTGCCGACATCGGCAGATCAAGAGGATTTCAACGCAAACGCGACCTCGGCTGCTCGAAGTCTCCTCCGTGTTTCGGAGAACCTGCGACGAATCGTCGCCATCGAACTGGTGACTGCGGCCCGCGCATTGGACATGCGACGTCTGGCATCACCGGACATCCGATTCGGAGCCGGGACATCGGCCATTCACTCTCGCCTGCGCAGTCAAGTCCCCCTTGTCATGGAAGACCATGTCATGGCCGATGAGATCGAGGTCGTCGCTTCGATGGTGTCAAGCGGTCGGCTGTTGGAGGGCGTCAGCCAGACCGTTTGAGCGGCCGGCGCGTTGTTGTCGAATTGACGCCGTGCTACAATGCCCGTCGTGTTGATCGCATACCTGGCGTTCGGTCACCTTCATCATCATTCTTCTTGCTGGTCGATGTCGCGCGGCTAGCCCGGCCCGGGTGTCCGACTGGAATATCAAACCCGGAAGACGGCGGGCGGTAGCCTCGCCGTCTTCTGCATTGAACTGACTGGAGCTCAACATGTCGATGATTCAATCCGTCAAAGGAACGCGGGACTTCTATCCCGAGGACCTGGCGTTTCGACGCTGGTTATACGAACACATCCGCCAGGTCTCGGAGGCGTACGGCTACGAGGAGTACGATGGCCCCTTCCTCGAACGGCTGGACCTGTACGCCGCCAAGTCAGGCGAAGAGCTTGTCCGGGAGCAGTCCTTCGTATTCCCCGATCGCGGCGGCGAAATGATTGCGTTGCGCCCTGAACTCACCCCGAGTCTGGCGCGGATGGTGGCTATGCGCAGCAAAACTCTTCTGAGACCTTTGCGTTGGTGGTCCTTTGGTCCATTCTGGCGCTACGAGAGACCGCAGCGCGGGCGGTCGAGGGAGTTCTTCCAGTGGAACATCGACCTCCTGGGGGTTGACTCTCCAGAAGCTGACGCAGAGATTGCCGCCTTGGCCGCAACGCTTTTCCGCGCGCTCGATCTCGGCCCCGAACGAGTGCGGATCCTGGTCAACGATCGGCGCCTGGCGGAACGTCAACTCACAAGCATCGGCATTGACCCAGAGATGCGGACGGGTGTGTTCCACCTTATTGATGGACGAGATCGAATGCATGCATCTGAGTGGGCCAAGAGAGCTGCAGAGCTCGGCCTGTCTAGCGCGTCCGTCGCCCAGTTGGAAGCCCTCCTTCAGGACCAGGATGCCTGGGAGTCATCACAGGAACTTGCTGCGTTCTTCAAGGCGGCTGAAGCACTGGGCGTTTCCGAGTCACTTGTTTATGATCCCAGCATCGTGCGTGGTCTCGACTATTACACCGGGATCGTTTTCGAAGCTCGCGACGTGGCGGGCGACTACAGGGCGATCCTGGGCGGCGGCCGGTACGACAACCTTGTGGCGGACGTCGGAGGTGAACCGATCCCTGCCACGGGTTTCGCCATGGGCGACATGGTCGTCTCCTTGCTCATGGAGAAGACTGGCGTGAAGCCGGACATTCGCTCAAAGCCATCGCAGGTTCTCGTGCCCACCTTCGACGACAGCACAACCAGGGAGGCACTCAAGCTCGCAGCAGAGTTGAGGGCAGCCGGCCTGCGGACAGAATGGTACCCAACGGCAGCCCGCCTGGCGGTCCAGCTCAAGTACGCCGACCGGCACGGAATCCCGACGGCGGCGATCATCGGACCGGACGAAATCGCCTCGGCATCGATCACGGTCAAAGACATGAGAAGTGGCGAACAAAAGACGTTGCCTCGGTCTGAGGCTACAGCTCACCTGAAGGCGCTTATCCTCGGCTGAGCCTGTCCGATCGCCCTCAAAGTGGCTGCGATCGCAGGCGTCGGACAGGCGGTGCTACGCCTTCGGCGGCGATGGGCGACATCGCCGAGGGTTGGCCGGAATGGTTCCCGCCTGATCCGCCCTAGGTCCCATTGCCCGAGAGTCTTCGTCACCATACAATCCTTAGAGAGGGCCCTGTCGACTAGGAAGAGGATTTGAAAGTCTGCCCGTATTGCGCCGGGGACATCCAGGACGAGGCGGTCGTCTGCCGCTATTGCCACAGCGACCTCCCGCCTTTCCGAGCGTCCTCCGGGCGGCGCCGCTGCCCGTATTGCGCCGAGTGGATCGCCTCTTCTCTGACCACCTGCGACCACTGTCAACGCGAAATCTCCCTCGACCCGGGGGCCGGGTTCTTCGAGCCCTCCTCCGAGCCCGAATTCGAGCCGTCCGAGACCGAGGCGGTCGTCTCCCTTCCCTCCACCCCTGCGCCTCCACCCTCCGAGCCGACGCGTCTGCAGGACATCCTGAGCTCGCTGGACGCGCAGCAAGAGACAGAAGACGAAATCTCGGCCGAAGCCGAGTCGGACGAGACATTTGATTTCGAGTCCGCGTTCGGCCACGAAGAAGAGTCGTTCAGCCACAAGACTCCCCCATTCTCGATGACGCCGGCTGAAGAGGCCTCCTTCGCACTGGGCGAATGGGGCCGGGATGAAGTAACTCCTTTCGGTTCGGACGTAGACAGTTGGGAAGACGAGCAATCCGCCGCGTCAGAGCTGGAATCGGAACCCTGGGAGCAAGACCAGGCCGAGGCATCCCCACTCGATTCAGGGCAATCGCGGCAAGATCGTCCGGCGTCCTCCGCCCGCGACTCAGGCGAGTTTCGTCGGCGTCTGGGCCAGGAATCCACTACGGAATCGGGCGAATCGCGACGTACCGCCGGGACGGAGTCGAGCCTCGATTCCGGCGCGTGGAGGCGGGGAGATTCGTCGGGGGCGAAGCCTGACTCAGGTGCCTGGCGCCGCAGTCACGAGTATTCGACCAGCCAGGCGAGCAGCCGCAGCATCAACTACATATCGCAGTCCGCCTTGCGGCGGTCGGCCATCAACGAGCGACTGGCAGAACTGGATGCCGCAACCCGGGGGGAAAGGGCGCCCACGAAAGCCCCCGGCGAGGGTCAACGCTTGCATCCGGGAGCGTTCATCGTCGTGGCCGTCGCGTTGTTTTCGGTCGGACTGATCTACTTCCTGGGACCTGGTCGAGACTCTCTTTCGTTCCTTCTGGCCACTTCGGCCCCTACTGAGGTTGTTTCCCCCCCAGCCCAGTCCTCGCCCACCTCACTCCCCACGGCCCTTCAGCCTCTGATCAAGGACACCTCGGCACCCACCGCCAGCCCTTCCGCCCTGGTCGCCGACTGTCTCACATGGGACCAGGTGAGCGCGGAAGATGTCGGAAAGGAGCTTTGTGTCGAGGGCACGGTGAAACGCTGGTTCGCGACAGCGGACTTCCCTATGGTCGTCATCTTCAGTGAAGAGCCGGCGACTTTCATTTTCGTCGATGCGGACGAGGCACCCTCCATCGTGAAACCCGGCACGTGCATCTCCTCCAGCGGCGAAGTCAAGATCATGGGCGGTCAGCGTCCCTACATCCAGTTGGCCGGCCCCCCCGACATCTGCAGCGAGACGGAATAGCTGCGACAAGCTGCAAGCCTCAGAGCGCGCGAGCCAGGACGCGGGGCTCAAGACACAGAATCCTCCTCGGTCCTGGGTGTTGCGTCTTCAGTCTCCAGTCTTCGGTCTTCTGTCTCGTCTCGAACTTCTTCCGTCGTCCACTGTCCGCCGTCTGCCATGCTATAATCCCGGCGCGCTAGCATGGTGGCTGTAGCTCAATGGCAGAGCACTTGACTGTGGATCAAGGGGTTGCGGGTTCGAGCCCCGTCAGCCACCCCAGCGACAAACCAACTGCCATCCTTGCCGGCCTTGTGCAGACCGGTTCGATCATGTAGGATTGAAACTTGTCGCCGCCGCTTCTTGCGCCCGCCCCCCTCGGGCGCCTGAGGCGGCGGCACGTTTTCTCCAGTAGGCCCTTCGGTAGGCTTGCGCCGGTTCCTCGCATCTCGCATATTGTGGTATGGCTCAGTTTGGGCTCGCATCTGGCGCCGTTGGAGCGGTCGTCCGGTTCGCCCGCATCGTCGTTGGCTGAAGGACTCGCCTTTGATCATGTGGATGGTCTGTTGAGCCGACCAAGCGAGGACGGCCAATGTCAGAGGGGAGATCAAGCGTGAGAAAGCCGAATCGGGAGTGGCCATTCATCATCATCGGCATCGCCCTCATCAGCCCGATAGTGAGTTGTCTGTTGGGGTGGGCGCTCGGCGCTGCCGTCTGGCGGGCGGAACGGCCTGACTGGATCGCACTCGGCGCTCCACCGCAGGGAGCAGCCCGGATCGAAGGCATCGCGTTCCCGGAAGACTCTGCATATGCTCCACCGACTGTCTACGTGGCGGACGGATCCGGCTCTATCTGGTTCTATCGGGCGCAGGGCGTTGATGCGCAGAAGTGGGTAGCGTCGAGCGAAAGCTGCGTGCCTTGTGGAGATTGGCTTCAGCAGGCATGTCGAAGTCGAGATTACTCCTTCTTGCCCGATGCCCCCGGGCGGACCATAGATTGCGCTGAGTACCTGCCTCCCGTCCCCGACTCGGACCCGGAGGTCTTCTTGAGCCGATTCGTCCTCTTGGATGACGGCACGATCTGGCAGTGGGAGCGGCCCGCTGAACTCCTTGGAGCGCGGCAGATCTACCCCGCCTGCGGACTCCTGCTAGGCATTCTGGCCGCAGGCGCGCTGGGTCTTGTCGTACTGCGAGGTGGTGTCGCGGTGGTGCAAGAAGATGAATAGCGCTTGAGCCCGCCTCCCCTTCCCCGGACCGGTTTGCACTTCGCGTGTGTTGACCGCATGTGACCAACAGCAGGGTATGAGCATGCCCGCCGTCGTGCTACCATCCTTATGACGAGGAGGCACGGGCGACCAGGCACAAAGGCCGCTGGGAAGGTGACTATGGGCCAGGTCGAAGAGGGCGGCCGACAATTTCGCCACGAGCTCTGGCGGGAGTTCTCCGACAGTCAGGTCATCATGCTCCGGGCGCTCCGGGATGAGCTCTCGACCCGGAGGTGGTCGATCATGCTCGATGTCGACGCCGCCAAAGATCTCGTCCGCGCCGCCCGCACCAGGACCGAAGACCGGGAAATCGTCGAGATCCTCGACGCAATTGCGGAGACGCTGGATCGAGCCCATCGAGAGCTCGCTCGGATCCCTGAGGACATGATCCCGGCATTCTGAGCCCATCCAGACGGTGGATCTCCCATCAGTGAGGCGCGTGGTCCGGTCATCTGCCAGACGAGTAGGAACCTAGCAGGACTTGACCGCCTGCCATCTTTTGCGATAGGCTGGTGAACGTGCGCACGATCGCGATCGCCAATCACAAAGCCGGTGTCGGCAAGACATCCACGACCCACGCCCTGGGGACAGCGCTGGCCCAAAACGGCCAGCGGATTCTGCTCATTGACTTCGATCCTCAGGCCAATTTGACAGCATTCTGCGGCGTCGAAGATGCCGCTGGGTCGAGCATCGCCGAGGTCATTGGCGGCGGGCTGCCAGGCAAGATCACACCGTGGGACATCCTTAGGGAGATCCTCCCCGGGATGTACCTGTTCCTGGCCCCGGCCGACCTGGCTCTGGCGGCGACCGAGTTGGGGCTGACCGGGAGGATGGGGCGCGAATTCGTCCTGCGTCGGCTCTTGCGTGGGATTTCGCGCGGCTTCGATATGGCCTTGATCGACTGTCCATCCAACCTTGGGTTGCTCACAGTCAACGCCCTGACCGCGGCCGACGGGGTGATCATCCCGACCTTCCCCCAGGTAGACGCTTTGCGGAACCTTTGGCTTTTCCTGGGAACCCTGGAGCAGATCCGCCGCGAGCTGAATCCGGATCTTGAGACGCTCGGAATCCTGGTCACCTACTTCGATCAACGCCTGACCCATCACCGAGTGGCGGTCGAGGTCATGCAGGCGGTTCGACTCCCGGTGATGCAGATCGGGATCAAGCGCCGGGAGCTCGAGGCCAAGGTCGGCGAAGGCGATGCCGAAGAGCCCACAGCCGTCTACTTACCTAATGCCCCGGAAGAACAGGCAGAGCTGGTTGACCTGGTCGAACGCTGGGCCGCCAAAGGACAGGCCTGATTCATCTGACGACGTCAGCCTAGGCTTAGCAATACACCGACATCCTGCCCGGCTGTCTCTCCCCATTGACATGTCACCCGCAAACACTGCGACCGCGATCGCTCACCCCAACATTGCCTTAATCAAGTATTGGGGCAATCGCGATGATGCCCTGCGACTCCCAGCCAACGGCTCGATTTCGATGACCCTTGGTGGCCTCGAGACGCGCACAACCGTCCGGTTCGATCCCGCCTTGTCTGCCGACGAAATGTCGTTCAACGATTCGCCCGCCCCCAAGAGCAGTCTCGGCCGCGTCGTGAGTCAGCTCGACTACATCCGATCCATCGGGGGGATCCATACGCGCGCACGCGTCATCAGCCGCAGCAACTTTCCTGCGGGCGCCGGGATCGCTTCCTCGGCGGCGGCTTTTGCGGCTTTGACCCTCGCCGGGTGTGCCGCCGCTGGCATAGACCTGCCTCCCCGGGATCACTCGCGCGTCGCCCGCAGAGGCTCTGGCTCCGCCTGCCGTTCGATCTATGGTGGGTTCGTCGAGTGGCACAAAGGCACGGACGACGGCGACTCCTTTTCCGAACCGATCGCCGGACCCGAACACTGGGAGCTCGTGGATTTGATCGCTATCGTGAGCCATGAGCCCAAGGCGGTTGGCTCAACCGAAGGACATTCGCTGGCCGCCACGAGCCCGCTACAGGCGGGGCGAGTCGCCGACGCTCCACGCAGGTTGGCATTATGCCGAGAGGCCGTTCTGACCACGGACTTTGCCGCGTTGGCGGCGATCGCCGAGCAGGACAGCAACATGATGCACAGCGTCATGATGACGTGCGAGCCGCCCGTGTACTACTGGACCGCGGAGACAATACAACTGATGGCATTGGTGCGCGGCTGGCGCTCAGCCGGCGCCCAGGTGTTCTTCACGATCGACGCCGGACCCAACGTGCACTGTGTCTGCCCCAAGTCGGCAGAGGCCGAGATCAGCTCGAGATTGCGCGATGTACCGGGAGTTCAGGATGTGCTTGCGGCGCCGGTCGGTGGCCCAGCTCACCTCGTTCCGGCGGATTCAGCGGCGGCGTGATCGGCGGTGATATAATCTTCGCGCTCGCCTGCCAGAACAATCGATGCGCCGCATGTTAAAGGTCAGGGTTCGCATCGGTCCGCAATCGGGCTTGAGGTGAGGTGATGGCGGTATTCGATATTGTCGTTTTCGTCGTTGTACTTGGCGGGCTGATTCTCGGCCACGAGCTCGGACACTTCATCGCGGCGCGATCTCTGGGCGTTGAGGTCGAGGAATTCGGCATCGGTTTCCCGCCTCGTCTGGCGACGCTGTTCACTTGGCGCGGGACGCGCTTCACATTCAATGTGATCCCCCTTGGAGGGTTCGTCCGACCGGCCGGCGAAGACGATCCGGATGTCCCCGGTGGACTTGCCTCGGCAAGAAAGCTGGTGCGTACGACCGTTCTGCTCGCCGGCCCGGCCGCCAACGTCTTCCTGGCCTTCGTAGCCTTTGCATTCGCGTTCAAATTCGCCGCTCCCGACCCTAACCGGGTCCTGGTGACCGCCGTCGTCCAGGGATCTCCCGCCGAATCTGCGGGGCTGCAGGGTGGTGACATCATCACCAGCGTCGAGGGTCAACCGGTCACGGGCTTCGAGAGCCTTCAGACGGTCATTGCCGCCCGACTCGGCCAGCAGGTCAGCCTGGGTGTGTCGCGGAGTGGACAGCAGCTCACGTTCAATCTGATCCCGCGCACGTCGCCTCCGGAAGGTGAAGGACCAATCGGGATCACCCTGGGCTATCCAACGCGCCAGGTCTCCTGGGTCGAGGCCGTTGGGATCGGCTGGCAGTCAACGGCGATGCAATTCAACGAACTGGTCCATCTGCCCGGGAACCTTTTGAGCGGCCAGATCGCGCCGCAGGATGCCCGTGTGAGCGGGCTGAAGGGGATGTACGACATGTTCAGTTGGGCGGGACAGGTCGACCGCTCCTCCCAGCGCCCGTTCCTAACGCTGAACCTAATCGGGGTAATCAGCGCCGGCCTGGCTGTGGCCAATCTGCTCCCCTTCCCGGCGCTCGATGGGGGCCGGCTCATGTTTGTGGCGATCGAGGCCATCATCGGCCGTCGCGTTTCCCCCAGATACGAGGGGCTGGCACACGCGATCGGATTCGCCATCTTGCTGGCTTTGATGGTCTACGTGAACTTCCAGGACTTTGTCAATCCTATCATGCTGCCGCGCTAGCTATCAGCCTCCGGATTGACTTCCTTGCGCGACCTACAAAACAACTTGGACAGACATCGCGGTTGGCGACGAGGCAAGCGGTGTACTCATCCGTGAAGGCCCTTCCTCTCGGGCCCCGCTGGTGGGAGAATAACCTCGGATGAAGTCGGGCCGGGGATACGGACCGGGACAGATATTGGAGCAATCGCAGAGCGCAACCATGAGTTCGGAGTTCGACGAAGCACTAAACATCGTCGCTGATGTTGATCGATCGCTACCCGTCTCACGCTTCGGCGATCTGTCGGACATGAGCAAGGATCAGCTGGCTCAATTCGTGCCGATCTGGCAAGCCCTGCCGGTTGAGCGCAGGCGGGAGCTTATGCGCCGGTTCGGCGAAGAGGCCTACGCGCATGTCGAGCTCAACTTCGATGAGATCTATCGATTGAGCCTGGATGATCCGGACCCGATCGTGAAGCGCTCGACAATCGACAATCTGTGGGAGTGCGAGGATCCGCTCCTGGCAAGGCGCTTCCTGGATGCGCTCGGGTCGAGTGAAGATACGGGCGTTCGCCAGGCAGCTGCAGCGGCACTCGGTCACTACGTTTTCATGGGTGAAGTCGAACAAATCCCGTCTGCGTTGCTGGACGATCTGGAAGAAGGGCTGCTGGCGGCGGCGGAGCCTGACCAGGCCCCCCAGGTTCGTCGGGCCGCCCTGGAATCGCTAGGGTTCTCATCCCGGCTCGAGGTTCCCGCGATGATCGTGCAGGCCCACGAGTCCGGCTCGGAGCCGTTCATTGTCTCGTCGCTTGTTGCGATTGCCCGATCCGCCAACGACGAATGGGGGCCGCGAGTCCAGGAGCATCTGAACAGCCCGGCACCCAACATCCGGCTGGCTGCCGTGCGAGCTGCCGGGGAGTTGGAACTGATGGAAACCGTCCCCGAGCTGGTCGAGCTCCTGGAAGATGCCAATGATGAGGTACGCCGGGCGGCGATATGGTCACTCGGGCAGCTTGGCGGCGACGCCGCCAAGCACATTCTGGGTGAGATCCTCGAGTCATCTGAGGACAACTATGAAGTGCAGCTCGCGCAGGATGCGCTTGACAATCTAGCCTTCGTCGACGGGACACGCGACTTGTTGATGTTCGACTTCGACGGCCCGGACGCGGACTAGGGCGCAGCCGCCTTGCCGCGACTCGTCGAACTCTTCGCCGACAACATCCTGCCGATCCTTATCGTCGCCGGCGCCGGCTATGCCCTGCAGCGCTTGCTCAAGATCGACCCGCGCCCGGTTTCCCAAGTCATTTTCTACGCATTCACTCCATGCCTGGTCTTCACACTGCTTATCAGCGCGATGGATGTAACCGATCAGATCCTGCGTATGGTCGGGCTGGCAGCGGTCGTGATGACGGTGATCGGCCTGCTCAGCCTGGTCGCTGCCCGTATTGCCCGTCTTGACCGCCGTATGACCGCCGCACTCATCCTGGCATCGACCTTCATGAATGCCGGCAACTACGGGCTCTCTCTCAATCTGTTTGCCTTCGGCGAATCGGGCCTGGCGCTGGCGAGCCTGTTTTTCCTGACGAGCTCGGTGCTGACCAATTCGGTTGGTGTATATGTGGCCAGCGCCGGACGGCTGCCTCCGCTGGCCGCGCTCAAGGGCTTGCTGCGCGTGCCGTCGTTGTACGCCGTCCCTGCAGCTCTGATCGTCCGCTCGGCGAGCTGGACGATCCCGATCCCCATTCAGCGTCCGATCGAGCTGCTCTCTCAAGCGACGATCCCCTCCCTGCTCCTCTTGCTGGGAATCCAGATCGCCAATTCGGGGTTTCCCCGACAGAAGGGGCCGCTTCTGATGACTGCGGGGCTGCGGCTGATCGTATCCCCGGCCGTCGCCTGGGCGCTTGCGCCGATCCTGGGGTTGACCCTTGTCGCCCGGCAGGCGGGTATCATCGAAGCCGCCATGCCGACCGCGGTTTTGTCGACGGTCATTGCACTCGAGTTCGATGCTCAGCCGGATTTCGTTACGGGCGCAGTCCTTGCAACCACACTGCTCAGTCCGCTGACGATCACGCCTTTGCTGCTTCTTCTAGGAGCCTGAGATCCGCTTCGCCCGTCCGGTAGCCTTCCTCATCCTTCTCCTTGCGATCTGCAACCCGCAGACGACATTCGCGTTGCAGGGTGATACGAGCGTTCGGAGCAGCGTTGAGTACGAGTACGGCAGCCTGCTCTCGTTCAAGGCGGAGATTAGCGCCTCTTCACCGGTCGCTCGCGCTACGCTCTTCTATCGGGTTGTCGGGGCTGACGATACGAGAACGATCGCGGCCAGCCTCGCCGACACCACCCCGCAGACTGCTCTGGCCGAGCAGGACCTACGCCTTACGGCAATCCCGCCCTTCTCACAGATCGCTTACTGGTGGCAGGTGGATCTCGAAGACGGCACATCGACGACGACAGTGCCGACATCGTTCGATTACAGTGACAATCGGTTCGATTGGCAGTCTTTGCACAGCGGGGAAGTCACCGTTCACTGGGTGACCGGGGACACGATCTTCGGGCAGTCGGTCCTGGACATCGCGCTCGGCGCACAGGATACGCTGGAGAGGAAGCTGTTGCCGGCAGGTCTGCCTACCCTCGACGTCTATGTCTACCCGTCTGCGGAGGATCTGCGGTCCGGGTTGCTCCTCGGAGGCCAGGCGTGGACCGGAGGTCACGCCGAGCCAGGCCTGGGGGTCGTCCTGGTTTCGGCCATCCCCAGCAGCGAGGGCACCCTCAGCCTGGAGCGCTCATTGCCCCACGAGCTCACGCACATCTTGCTGTACCAGCGGATGAACGGGGCGTACTCCAACCTGCCACCCTGGCTCAACGAGGGATTGGCTACGCTGGCCGAAGGAGATCCGGATCCGAGCTATCGCCTGGCGCTCGAAGATGCCGCCCGGCTCGGAGACTACCTTCCGTTGATCACACTCTGCGCACCGTTCCCTTCCTCCAGCGCTGCCGCTCGCCTTGCATATGCGGAAAGCGCTTCGATCGTGCAGTATCTTCAAGATGTATATGGGATCGGGGCGATCAGCGCCTTGCTCGATGCTTATCAGGAAGGATCGACAACCTGCACGGGGGGAATCCAGCGAGTGCTGGGAAGATCAGCTGACCAACTCGAGGCCGAATGGATTCGGGCCTCGTTTCACGGGAGCGAGCCCTTCGAGGTCCTCAGGCCTCTCCTTCCGTGGCTGATCCTGGTCCTACCCATCATGATTCTTGTCGTCGTCCTAGGCTTCATCCCGGCCGGTCAAACATCGGAGGATGACACATCCTTCCCTGGATCGAACCGCCACTGATACGACTCACCTGCAGACAGCACCCGTCCTGAGATCCCCGAATGCCGAAAGCCGACAGGCGACATCGCGCCCCTGCGTCCCGGCTCAGAAGCCTCGCCGCGCCAGCCGATCGAGCAGGTCCGCCGATAGGCCGAGCGTCGTTTTCGGACCATCCGCCGGACTTTGCGCATTTGCAGAGCAAGATGCCGCGAACGCGGCGATAACGCCAGGCTGATCGCGCAGCATTCTGAAATAGGAAAGATACTGGTCGGCCTTCGCTGCATCCCCTGCGGCCGCAGAACCATTCTGGAACTCCGTGACCACAACGGGCAGACCCGGATAGCAGGCCTGGTATCGCTGAAAGGCGAGTCCACCTTGGATTGAGCGCATTTCCGCCGCGCTTGTCCAGTGACAGTTCACTCCGATCCAGTCCGAGGCCGCCGCGGCCTCATCGGCTTCCTCAAGGAAGCGATAGGCGTCCTCCCTCCAGCCAGACACGAATTCACCCGGGGCTAACCCAGGGAACCCCCATCGCGCCTCGGGACACAGGCTTCGAAGACGTCCAGTGACACGCAGGAACCATTTGGCAAACTCGCCACCATCGCGCCACGTCCGCCGCCATCCTCCCGACTGCAAGTTCGGTTGGAAATGAACCTCAAAATCGCGCACGCCAGCTTGAGCCAGTCGCCGCGCATCACCTTCCACCTGCCGTATGAATGCTCCCGGTTCGACCGCTGCGCCCGAGAAGTCGGTCTCCAGCCGGGCGATGAGCATGATGCCCGGAATCATGGCGCGCAAGCGTGCGACGACATCATTCGATTCCCCGGCTCGAATCCTGAGCGCCTCAACTCGGGAATCGGCCAGTGCCTGCGCCGCCTGATCTACGCGACTCCCGGATTCCCCCGCGCATACTCCGACCAGGCACTTTCCCGCGGGCCGCGCGTGCGGATCGAAGTCCTTCCTCGAATCCGGCCACACCATGAACGGCGTTGGGTCGATGATGTCCTTCGGATACACCGTCTCCTTGCGTGCCGTTGCCCCGTCCTGCTTCAATGAGAAGTGCAGGTGGCTGGCTGTCGTCGCGCCCGTCGTGTCCGCTTTGCCGATGACATCACCTGCAGAAACCTGCTGCCCCCAACCGACCATCGTCTTTGCAAGGTGAGCGTAAATTGTTCGGTAGCCAAACGCGTGGCGGATCCGGATGTGAATGCCGTACGCGTGGTCATCCGGGTTTGCGTGGACCTCGTGGACCACTCCGTCGGCAGCGCAGGTGATATCTGTGTACGGCAACGCGCGAATGTCAATCCCCTCATGACCGGGCATGCCGAATCGTCGATAGATTTGCGGATTGGCTCCAAACTTCTGGGTGATGACCGGATACTTGGTCGGCCAAAGTAGATAGAAGGGCCGTTGCCGCTGCCCATACCTGTCTTCTGCATCAAGTCGGATCTGCAACTGAGCGGCGAATTCATCGGGGGTCCCGGCTGTGATCGGATCGACGCGGATCCCCGGGTAGTTCGTGTCGAACCACGCGGCGAGCTCCCCCTGCTCCGGAAACGCGTTGCCCAAGTCGGGGAAAGTGATCACCTGTCCGGGAGCCATGTAGTTGGCCGCCACGACAGGATCGCTCGTCAGATTCAAGCCATACGTCTTGGCGTATTGGCTTCCGGCCCTCGCCCATGCCCAGAACCTTTCGGTGGGCAGCAGCATGATCTGGAAGTCCACCTGACCTCCCGGCCGCCTACTCGAATCCCAGACCTTTGGCCTTCATCGAGACGAACCGGTTCTGCCCGATCACGAGATGATCGAGCACCTCGATGTCGAGCAGCTTGCCTGCCTCGACGATCGCCTTGGTGACGGCCACATCCTCCGCGCTCGGCGAAGGATCCCCACTGGGATGATTGTGGGCGACAATGATGGCGGCGGCATTGGCTCTCACAGCATCCCGGAAGATCTCCCCGACGCGGATGAGAGAAGTGTTGAGAGAGCCGCGATAGACCTCAATAATCTGCATCAACCTGTTCCGAGTGTCGAGCAGCAGGACGCGGAGCTGTTCTCGCTCAAGGGCACCCATCTCATACATGATCAATGCCGCGGCCTGGTCGGGCGATTGCACCAGGGCGCGGTCTTCAGACGTCGAGGCGGCCAGCCTACGCCCGAACTCGATGGCTGCTTTGAGCTGAGCCGCTTTTGCCTTCCCGATGCCCCTCCTCCGGCACAGCTCCAGGTAGGACATTCGATGCAAACCGGTCAGCCCTCCCGCCTCAGCCAGCAGTCGCTGGGCCAACACAAGTACGTTCTGACCGACGATGCCGGACCGCAACAATATGGCCACAAGCTCCGCGTTCGATAGCGCCTCCGCCCCCAGGGCCGCCAGGCGCTCCCGCGGTCTGTCAGAGGTCGAAAGGTCCGTGATGCGATATCCTCCGCCTCGCTCCCCCATGTTCCCCTCCAGATGCACGATTCTTGCCAGGATTGCAGGTCCGGCCGGACTATACAGGACCTCATTTGCGCAGTCAACGCGAGTTCGAGGCCGGGGCGTATGCGGCAGTATCTCGAACGCCGCGCAGAAGACCCCTTAATACGTGTTTGCCGGGCGACCGCGCCGCCCCACATGCCCGTATCCAGCTATCCTCTCCGGGCAGTGCAATACCATTCCAGATGCACGCTCGAGGCTCGATCTGCTTCCGCAGAAGCGGTCGCGGGGTGAAGTGGGTCTCGCGGAGGGAATCATGCACGATGCCCTCGAATCAGGCGCATGCTATAATGCCGGCCTGACGGCTCTTGGGAGTGGAGATGGTCCTGGACGCTGGACTGTTGCAGACCATCCTGACCTATCTGACTGCAGTCTTCGGCGCGTTCCTGGCCGGGCTGTGGATCAGCCTTGTCTTCTGGACCTATCGAGACATACGCTCCCGCACGCAAGATCGTATGATTCACATTTTGGCCGCGTTGCTCGTGGCCGTCCTGAGCCTTCCTGGGGTGGTGATCTACTTGATCCTGCGGCCGGCGAAGACGATCGACGAAACCTACCAGCACTCGCTTGAGGAAGAGGCGCTTCTGAGCGAGGTCGAGTCGCGACAGGCATGCCCCGGTTGCGGGGCGAATACACAGCCGGATTGGCAACTGTGCCCGACGTGTCACACCAAGTTGAGGAAGCCTTGCGGGAATTGCGGGCGGCTGATGGAACTTCCCTGGAGGATTTGCCCATACTGCGGCACGCCAGCCCCTGGGATGCGTCAGGCAGCCGAAGCGGCCGATCTCGACCTGATCACCGGGGAAGAGGGCTTGTAGCAACTCACGATCTAAGCGCGGGCAGCACCTACGCGTAGAGGATCTGTGCGCAGCCCGAAGGAATACGCAGCGCGGCCGCTTGTCCGTGTCCGGACAGGCGGCCGCCTGTGACTTTCATTCGCCAGCCGAGGCGCGAACCCGGTCTGCCCGCAGATAACGCTGGCCACGCCTGTATGCCCCCCTCCTGGTGCCGTCCTTTCCGCTCCCCGCTCCCGGCGCCGGACAACGACCGGCTTTCTGTGCCTGACGGGCGAGCTGGAACGGCGCCAGACACTGCGGACGCGCCGGTCTCTGATCAGTCTCGCCTCTCGGAAAACCGTCGCGGCGTCCGCCCGATGTTGTCGAAGCTAGGCCGCCTCCGAATGAGCCACAAGTGCCCCCCAGCCCGCATACTGAGCCGTATCGCTGAGCTCATCTTCGATTGCCAGAAGCCGGTTGTATTTGGCGACCCGATCGGAGCGTGCCGGCGCGCCGGTCTTGATCTGGCCCATGTTGAGTGCGACCACCAGATCGGCGATTGTGGCATCCTCCGTTTCGCCGGAGCGATGGGATGTGACCGCCCGCCATCCGGCACGCTGGCAAATCTCGACGGCCTCAATCGTTTCAGTCAGCGTTCCGATCTGATTCAGTTTCACAAGCAACGCGTTGCACGCGCCTTCATCGATCGCCTTGCGCACCCGCGTCGGATTCGTTACAAGCAGATCATCACCCACAATCTGAATCCGCTCGCCGAGTTCTTGGGTCATGAGACTCCAGCTCTTCCAGTCATCCTGAGCCAGGCCGTCCTCAATGGATACGATCGGATACTGATCGACCCACCCCTTCCAGAATCCGACCAACGCTTCCCCGTCCAGCTCTTTCCCCTCGCGTCGCAGTACGTACTTCCCGGTGTTCTCGTCGAACAATTCCGAGGCAGCCGGGTCGAGCGCCAGAGCCACCTGCTCACCGGCCTTGTAGCCGGCCCGGGTGATCGCTTCCAGAATGACCTCTACGGCCTCGACGTTGGCTTTGAGGGCAGGCGCGAAGCCGCCCTCATCCCCGACGAGAGTGGTGTAGCCCCTCTTCTTCAGCACATCGCGCAACGCGTGGTAGATCTCCGACCCCCAGCGCAGCCCCTCGGCAAATGTCGGCGCGCCAAGGGGCATGACCATGAATTCCTGAGCATCGGTGGACTGCCAGCCGGTGTGGGCACCTCCATTGAGGATGTTCATCATCGGGACAGGCAGAACATGGGCATGGACGCCGCCGATGTACCGGTAGAGCGGTAATTCAAGGGACGAGGCGGCGGCCTTGGCGACCGCAAGACTCACACCGAGGATGGCGTTGGCTCCGAGCTTTGATTTGTTCGGTGTACCATCAAGCTCAATCATCGTCAGGTCGATCGCCCTCTGCTCGACCGCATCCCAGCCGACGAGGGCTTCGGAGATCGTCGCGTTGACGTTTTCCACAGCCTGGAGGACTCCCTTGCCCCCGTAGCGATCCTTATCTCCATCTCGCAGCTCGAGGGCCTCGTGGACACCCGTGGACGCACCTGAGGGGACAATCGCCCTCCCCCAGCTTCCATCCAGCAACGTAACATCGACCTCAACCGTCGGGTTTCCCCTCGAATCGAGGATCTCCCGCCCATAGATCATTTCAATCAGCGTTCCCATTGTTGCGCGCTCCTTTTCCGTGAAATCCAGAGCTATTATACTTTCCAGGGGAAGCCCAGGATCACGTCTCGCAGCCTGGGCTAGAGTCCCTCAGCCATTCGCCGGCGCGGCGGATATCGAAGGGCGGCGACCCCAATGAACCGCAAGCCCCCAGCTGAAGGTAGTTCTTCATAGGGGACAGGCCTCTCCCTGAGGCACGATCACCGATGGAGATCGGCCAAGATGAAGCCAGAGCCTAGCGTCGTTTCCAGCCTATCTTTGGACATCCGAGGCTTCTTTCGTGTTCCTCCGATGGCCCGGTTTCTGTTGCGCCGGCTGGCGCTGATCCCGATCACCTTCATCTTGACCACGGCTGCCCTGTACGCCATCGTCATGCTCGCGCCGGCTGAAGAGCGGGCATCGCTGTATATCCCGAGGACAGATCGTTCTGAGATGCCGGCTGGAGCCTACGAGCGTTTCATACAACGCGCCATCCAGGAGCACGGCCTCAACGATCCGTATCCGGTCCAATACGTACGCTGGCTCGGCAATCTGCTTCGAGGGGAATGGGGATGGAGTCCCTCGTTGCGCGGGGATGTGCTGCCGGCGCTCCTGGCGCGAGCTCCGGCCACGACCGAGCTTACAGTATGCGCCGTACTGCTTCTCATCCCCCTTGGTCTGGTAAGCGGTGTGATCAGCGCCACGCGGCGTGACGCCTTTCCCGACCATGCATTTCGCCTGACGGCCTTCGGTGCCACATCGACGCCCCCATTCATCCTGGGGCTGATGTTGTTGGCGTTGTTCTACGTCGCCATCCACTGGTTCCCGCCCGGCAGACTGGGGCTCGCTGCGACGACGGCCGTAAAGTCCGACAGCTTCCGGACGATCACCGGAATGTACACGATCGACGGACTGCTGAACCGGCGTCCAGACATCACGCTCGACGCAGCTCGCCATCTCTTACTCCCCGTCATCACCTTGGCCGTCGCGCATTGGGCCACCCTGGGTCGGGTAACCCGGGCGGCCATGATCGAAGCCCTCAGCGCGCCGTACGTGACGGCCGCTCGGGCTCGCGGTCTGCAGCCGAAAGCGGTGGTCTGGCGCCACGCGCTCCGCAATGCCGCGGTGCCCGGCCTCACAAGCAGCGCGCTCGCGGCTGCGGCGCTCGTGACAGGCGTATTCGTGGTCGAAGTCATCTTCGACATCAAGGGGTTGTCGGAGTTGCTCATCCGCTCATTCCAGGGGCCGCCGGATGCGTCACTGGCCGTCGGGTTGTCCGTTTTCAGCATCTTGCTCGTGCTCCCCATCATGCTCTCCCTGGACATCGTGCAGGCCGTTGTCGACCCGCGTGTACGTGAGGGGTTGAGCGCCCAATGAAGAGCTTGATCACCTTCGTCTCGCGCTGGCAGAACGCAGTGGCGCTGGCACTGGTCGGGGTGTTCGTCTTTGTCGCGCTCGCTGCCCCAATCCTCGCACCCCTGGACGCCCCCGGGGTCGTCGGTCGAACACGCGTGCTTGTCGGCGTCGCACAGACGCGCGGACCGCGCCCACCGGGCGAAGGTATCCCCCTCGGCACGTTGCCAGGCGACGTAGATATCGTGTACGGGATCGTGTGGGGCACCCGTTCCGCCTTGAGAGTCGGTCTGACCATCGCGTTCTGCACGGCGCTCCTGGGCGTGTTCCTCGGCGCAATGAGCGGGACGATTGGAGGAGTCCTGCAAGAAGCGCTGATGCGGGGGACGGATGCTTTCCTGGCGTTCCCGGTGATCGCCGGCGTGGTGATGTTCAACCTGATCCTGAGCTCCCCAGATTCCACTCCCTCGATCCAGATGGTCGCAGGCCTTTTCACCACGTTGCAGCTCACCCCGGTCGTGCTTGCGCTGATCTGCTTCTCCTGGATGCCTTACGCGCGTCTCATCGACGCCAGCATCGTTCAAGTCAAGGAGATGTCCTACGTGCAAGCCGCCAGGGCTCTTGGTGCCGGTCGCGTCCGCATCATCCTGCGGCATCTCATCCCAAATGCCGTTTCCCCCGCTTTCGTCTATGTCGCACGGGATGTCGGCGCCTCGGTGATTCTCGTTGCTGCATTCACCTTCATCGGCCTCGGCTCCGAGTCTGAATGGGGCTCGATGCTTGTCCGAGCCCGCGACTGGATCGTCGGGCCGGGGGGCAACCCGCTGACATACTGGTGGACCTACATGCCGGCGACAGCGGCATTGTTGTTGTTCGGGGTCGGCTGGAACCTGCTCGGCGATGGACTGCACGCGCACATCATCCTCCATACACCCCGGAAGCCCGGGCGAACGTGGATCGAGTGGATCCGGGTGTGGCTGAGAAGTCGATGGGCGCCGGTCGCCGGCGGGCTAGTCGTCGGCCTCGCTCTAGGGTTGACATTCGGCTGGGTCATCCAGCCAGTCCCACCTGGCGGGATCACCCCGGCCCAACTGCGCGACCAGTACAGGGAGGACTACCTGCGAGCAGTCATCGGTTCATATACGGCAAATCGCGATCCTCGATTGGCGCTGACCCGGTTTCAGACTCTTGGCGATCTGGCGGAGTCGACATTGGAGGTGGTCCGCACCCGACCGAGGAACGTGACCTCCGCCTCGGTCCGGGAGTTTCTGGCTTTGATCAGCCCCTTCCGCCGAACGGCGCAAGAGGCCGGACCGTCGATAGAGGACACCGGGGATTTCATGGCAGCAGCGTGTGCGGCCAGCCTCGTGGCAATCCTCTGCCTGGCGGCCATCTTCCTGTTGGCCCGGCGCAGTCTACGTCACCAAGAAAGCTCCCGTCCTATTGGCGGGCGGAAGCACTCCGTACATGAGAAGCAGCGCCCGCAACCGCCGTGATAGAATTCGCCCCATGATGGCCAAACAGGTCTACCTTGATCATGCCGCCTCGACGCCGGTCGACCCGAGAGTCCTCCAAGCCATGCTGCCGTACTTCAGTCAGGAGTACGGAAATCCTTCGTCCATCCACCGATGGGGACAGAAAGCCGAAGGGGCCGTCGAGAACGCACGCAGCGATATCGCCGAAGCTCTGAAGTGCACACCGGAGGAGATCGTATTCACCGGGTGCGGATCAGAGAGCGACAACCTTGCGCTGCGTGGCGCGGCCCACGCTGCCGCGCGCCAAAGGAACGCGCGTTACATTCTGACCACTCCGGTCGAGCATCACGCCGTACTGCGCACGGCACAGCAACTCGCCGAAGACGGTTTCGACCTCGAAGTGCTGCCTGTCGACGAGTACGGCCAAGTTTCCACAGAGGATCTCGAGCGCAGGCTCCGTCCCGAGACCGCAGTTGTCTCCATCATCTATGCCAACAACGAAATCGGGACGATCAACCCCATCGCCGAGCTGGCTGCCGTGTGTCATGAAAGGGGAATCCCGTTCCACACCGATGCCGTCCAGGCTGCGAGCCAGATCGATCTCGACCTGTCGAGCTTATCCGTGGATCTGTTGTCCATCGGCGCCCACAAGTTCTACGGCCCCAAGGGCGTCGGAGCACTCTTCGTCCGAAAAGGAACACCCATCGACCCTTCCCAGACGGGCGGCTCACAGGAATTTGGCCTTCGTGCCGGTACCCACAATGTCCCGCTCATCGTTGGGATGGCGAGTGCGCTTCTCCTGACGGCTGAAACCCTCGAAGAGCACGCCGAACAGTACCGAAGCCTCCGCGATCCGTTGATCCGAACGATCACCCGGAACATCCCGGACACGCGGTTGACCGGTCATCCCGAGCGGCGATTGCCCAATCACGCCTCCTTCGTCTTCCACGGCGTAGACGGAAATCAACTCCTCGCGGCATTGGACTTGCTTGGTTTTGGCTGCTCGTCCGGCTCTGCCTGCAAAACTGGAGACCCTGAGCCATCCGACGTCCTTACTGCCATCGGGCAGCCCCGAGAATGGGCGCTGGGCTCGCTGCGAGTCACCGTAGGGCGATCAACCAGCAGACACGACATTCAGGCATTCGTCGAGGCCCTGCCGGATGTTGTGGAGCGGTTGCGTCGCGTCGCCGTACTCTGACCATGTCCCGACCGAATCGCATCGCGGTTGCCATGAGCGGTGGCGTTGACAGCTCGACCGCCGCAGCCTTGCTTGTCGAGCAAGGTCACGAAGTCTTCGGGATCATGATGCGCCTGTGGAGTGACGACGTCGGTTCGCCGAACCGTTGTTGTTCGCCGCACGACATGGCTCAGGCGCGCCGGATCGCCGCTCAGCTCGATATCCCCTTCTACGCTCTGGACGTCCAGGCGCCCTTCAAACGTCAAGTTGTGGATTTCTTCGTCCAAGGGTATCGGGACGGGATCACGCCAAACCCTTGCATGGAGTGCAACCGCTTGATCCGCTGGACGAACCTGCTCAACCACGCAGTCGCACTCGGGGCTACTCATCTTGCCACGGGTCACTACGCTCGCATCGCATCCGATCATGAAGAGCTGCAGTTGCAGCGCGCCCGCGATCGTGCAAAGGACCAATCATACGTCTTGAGTGTGTTGACTCAAGAACAACTTCGGCGGGCAGTTTTTCCTCTAGGGGACTACACGAAAGCCGAGGTTCGTCAGCATGCCCGCCGACTGCGCCTGCCCGTCGCCGATCGTCGAGAAAGCCAGGACCTGTGCTTCGTCGGTCCTTTGGGCTACCGCCCATTCCTGACCCGTCATGCTCCGGATGCGCGCACGCCCGGGCCGGTCGTTGATACGGCTGGACAGGTCATCGGAGAGCACACGGGTTTGGCCGACTACACGATCGGACAGCGGAAAGGGATAGGCGTCTCCGGGCCCGAACCTCTTTTCGTCATTGCCAAGGACGCGGGGCAGAATAGACTCATCGTTGGATCACGCGAGATGTTGGGTAGATCGGAGTTCGACGCCGCTCGGGTCAACTGGATCGACGGTACGGGGCCGTCGCGACCTCTTACCTGCCTGGTCAGGGTGCGCTACAAAGCGCGCGAGGTCGAAGGAACGGTCGTCCCGCAGGCCGGAGGGCGTATCCACGTCAGCCTTTCGGAATCGCTGCCGGACGTCACCCCCGGCCAAGCGGCAGTGTTCTACGATGGTGAGACTTGCCTCGGAGGGGGCACGATTTTGCCATGACGGTTCCTGCAGTGCTCGTCGGGATCCTGCTCGCGACCGCATGCGGTTTGGCGTTCCACGTGATTCGTGGCGGCGGGGCTTCAAGGATCGCGCTCGATGTGGTCGCCGCCTGGATATCCTTCTTCCTCGGGCACGCTGTCGGGGAATGGCTCCATTGGGAGTTGGGCCGCGTCGGTCCGCTCAATCTATTCCCGGCATTCCTTGCGACGTTGCTAGGCCTGATCGCCGCGTCGGCGCTGGTCGGCCCTGAGAAGGCATCCACGGGACGTGGGAGACCCGGCCGGCCCTCGGGTCCCCGCCCTTGATCGGCGCATAGGCGACATACGGTGAGCCGACCCCGCGGTCTGCGAGCATCACCCTTGCGGCGGGATGCCTTTGCTACCTTTGGTTTGGTCCTCGCCGTTCTGACGGCCCTCGGCTGTTCGCTCACGCAGCCAGCGGGGCCTTCGTCGGGTACTGCCCAGCCAACTCCCATTTCCACAGCGACCTCCTCCCCCACCGTCGAGGCCACGCCGACTTCGTTGCCTTCAAAGGCCATCCTGGTCGCGGCCGAGAATGACCCGATGGGCAAGGAACTGGACAGTGCCTTGGCCGACCTTGCCGCCGAGGCGGGCCTCGAATTCGAGTCTCTGCAGGGGATGCCATCCGACTTGAGCGGGGGCCGTATCGAAATCGCCGTTGTTCTTTCTCCGATCGAGAACCTTGCCGCGCTGGCGGAATCATCCCCCGAGACCCAATTCATCGCCGTCGGGTTGACGGGGGTGTCGCCGGTTGCGAATCTCACCGTCGTCGACCCCTTGACGGATCGCGCAGATGATGTGGCGTTCCTTGCCGGGTACATGGCCGCCCTCGTCTCTGATGATTGGCGTGTTGCCTCGCTTTCCCAAGCCGAAGGTGCGATCGGCGCAACGTCACGCCTCGCATTCGCCAACGGTGCAGCATTCTTATGCGGCTTGTGCCGCCCTTCGCATCCCCCCTACTCCGGCTATCCCTTGGACTATCGACTTCCTTCTCAGGCAGACACACAGGCCATCCAATCCACGCTTGCCCAGATTGAGCAGGACCGAGTTGAGGTCGTCTTCATCCAGCAGGGTCTAGATGATCCGGATGTCGTCGAGGGGCTGTCCCGGCAGGGCGTACGTGTGATCGGCGTTGGAGCGCCGGACCCGGGCGAGTCGACTGCGTGGATCGCCTCGATCGAGGGGGACCCCCTGGCCGCGGTGACGTCCGTGTGGTCGAATGTTGTGAATGGGGAAAGTGGGGGAAAGTTGAAGCTGCCGCTGCGAGTAGATGTCTACGATGCCAGCAAACTCACGCCAGGACGCTTCAATCTGCTACAGATGACTCTTGACGATATCGAGGGCGGCTTCATCGACACCGGCGTCAACCCCCTCACAGGTGAAGCTGAATAGCGAATCCGGGTCTACCAGAGTTTCCTCCGGTCTTCAGTCTCCGACAACTCTGACGCTCGTTCCTCCCGGCATCCCGACGGTGATGTCACCCGGATCGAGAGACACTGCGGGCGTCGTCCACCGAAAGACCCAGCGCGCATCTTCTGGTCGCGCGTTCACACACCCGTGTGACATGGGTTCTCCGAAGTTGTTATGCCAGAACGTCGAGTGAATTGCGACGCCGTTTCCGGCGAATAGGGTCGTATATCCTATGCCCGGAAGATCGTAGCCGCCGCCGGTTGTGCCGCCGCTCATGTGCAATGAGATCACTTTGCGCCAGATCGGATGCGGGCCGACCGGAGTAGCCCATTGGTCGACGGCATTGCCCTCGCTGTCGAACTTCGCACCGGACGATATCCTGCAATAGTAGACCTCGCTTGACCCTTCCATGCATGAAAGCGATTGGTGGATGAGGTCGATGACCACGCGCTTGTCATCGACCTCCGGATGGATCGGCGCGAGTTCCTCCTCCGTCAGGGGGCGAAGCGCTTCTGCAGGCACCCAGAACATGTCCCCGTAGCCGTAGCGCTCGTTCACACGATAGAGTGTCGTCCCATCGGGACCGACACTGATCTGATCCACCCACAGAATTTGACTGTAGTACAGACGCGGCACTCCCCCCAATTTCAGCCAGGGCGACCGAGCCGGGGGATTGGCCAGCGATAGGTCCACCCAAGGCACGCTCACCTCCGTCCACATCCCTTCACCCAGGCTGGTCGAAGGAAGGCTGTTGACCGGAGCATTGGGGAGGTCGCGAACGGGCTGAACGTAGGAGGACCAGATGTATCCGTCGGGCGTCTCGACCCAGCGCTGATTGGTTCGGAACGGGTATGATCCCGTACGCTCGCGGAGCCATTGCACAACGGCGTCTTCGTACAAGACGGCCACAGTCTCACTATCGATGCTCGGCCCCGCCTTGACATCGACCTTACCTACGCACACGCGGCCCAGTCGGCCGTCGTCGGAGACCAATGGCTCATCCGGCCTCCAGCGTCGCGGCATGAGCACTACGCCACCAAGGCCCAACGCGGCGCCTCGCAGGAAGTCACGTCTTGATATGGATCCGCTCGAACCTCGAAGGTCCGCCAACTTGCCTCCCACAGCCGCTTGGCGGCGGCCCGGGCGAATCTCGACGCCCACGAGCCGCCAGAAGCCAGCCCACATACGCTGCAGCCGACTGGGCAATGAGAATACCCGAAGTCCGCCGGCTCGTAAAGTCGGAACCGTCTATGGAGTGCGTTCCATTTCGGGGGGCGCGTCCTCGTTCCAGAGGGAAGACGTAAGTTGGACGCCGGCGGAGCTGCCGTCCAACATACATTTTCCCCTATTCCTCGTCAGGCGCTTACCCCCAAAGCTGGAATGCACCCCGTGTATGGCGCATCTCAGGACGGCCGAAAGAGGGCGTAGAAAGGCGCTATGATATAATTGTCAGACTATGCGCGAAGAGCTACCCGATGAAGGACCCGTCGAAACGACGCCAGCCCAGGCCGGGCGGCAAAGTTCGAGGCAATCGCTTTACATCGGTTTGGCGATTCTCGCCTTGGTGATCCTCATCGTCGGGATCGCAATCGCCGTCGCGTACATGGTTCAGAACCCGGCACAGACCGAACTCCTACGTGACATCGTGATCATCCTTATGGCGCTGGAGTTCCTTCTGTTGGGCCTCGCCCTCTTGGTGCTGATCGTTCAGATTGCCAGGCTGACTGCTCTCCTTGAGAACGAGATCCGCCCTATTCTGGATACGACCAACGAGACCCTGAATACCCTGCGGGGTACGACGACGTTCTTGAGTGACAATCTGGTGCAGCCGGTCATCAAAGCCAACAGCTCGATTTCGGCCGTCAGGCGGGCGATTGATCTGCTTCGCTTCGGCCGATCCAGGTAACCCGAATACCCCTCAAAGGAGAATAGAACATGTCTGATCGAGATGGCGACTTTGGCGCATTCCTCTCCGGTTTCATGATCGGCGGGCTGGTTGGCGCGGCGGTCGCCCTGCTTATGGCGCCACAGTCCGGCGAAGAAACTCGCGCCATGATTCGCGACAAGAGCATCGAATTGAAGGAGCAGGTGGAGCAGACCGCAGCCGATGCACGCGCGCAGGCCGAGAAGTTCGCGACGGATGCACGAACCCGAGCGGAATCCATCGCCCAGGACGCTCGCGTGAAGGCGGAAGAGCTCCAGAAGCGCGGCCAGGTCGTCCTGGAAGAGCAAAAGGCCAGGATTGAGAAAGCGGTCGATGCAGGGAAGAAGGCCGCTCAGTCGAAGAAGGCCGAGATCGAGGGTGAGGCCCCCGGAGAGGCCTGAGACACGCGCGTGGTCGGCTGGAGTTGGAGCGAGGCGCGATGCCTCCCTTCAACGCGGGTCGACTCCATGATCGTCCCGGGCCTAGGCCTCCAATCGGGCGACCTGGATCGTCCGACAGCATAGGCGGCCTTTGATCGGGAGGAGAATAGCGCGGCAACCCCCGCGGATCAAATTCCTTTGACGGGTGACATGAAAGGCGCGCTCCGGCGCGCCTTGTGTTCTGCGGTCGAAGCTGCAGGCTGCCTCAGCCCCACATCCTTCCAGCGGCAAGTCCTGCGATAGCCGCCGGAAGCGCATCGGCCACATCTCCGGCCAGAACGCTCGCTGCCGAGCCTACATTGAGCGCCGCGAGTTGGCCGGCCCTTCCGTGCAGGTATGCCCCCAGCACCGCCGTCCGATAGGCGTCCAGACCCTGACCCCTGAGTCCGACGATTGCCCCGGCGAGCACGTCGCCGGTCCCGGCGCGAGCGAGAGCCGGCGTGGCAATCGGGATCACGCTCGTCCTACCTCCCGGCTCGGCCACGACGGTAAACGCGCCCTTGAGAACAACGACGTGCCCCCACTCACTTGCCCATCTGGCGGCGGTCCCGAGTCGATCAGACTGGATCGTCTTGATTTCCTCGCCGGTCAGCACGGCCATCTCGCCGGGATGCGGCGTCAGGATGGATTCAGGAGGTAACCTCGACGGCCAGTCAGGCAGGCCGGCAAGCAGCTTGAGCCCGTCAGCATCGACGACGCATGGTGGAAGGAATGGGGCCTCGCCTTCGGGTTGTTCTTCCTGATGTATAAAACCAATTCGTGGGCGGTGTATCTCCTGACGCCCCAGTAGAAGCGCGTCCAGGAACGCGGCTGTAGTCGGATCCTGACCAAACCCTGGCCCAAACAAGAACGCGTCCGCATTGGAGAGTTCGCCTTTCAAGACCTCGGATGCACTGGCCGAGATGGCCCCGAGCTCGTGCGGGAGCAGGATCCAGGTCGCTTCGGGAATGCGCGAGGCGATGAGCGGTTGCAGGGACGAAGCCGTCGCCAGGGTCACCAAACCGGCCCCAATCCGATATGCACCAAGGCCCGCCAGCATCGCCGCCCCCGGGAAGTTGACCGATCCGGCGACGACGATCACCCTTCCGAATGTGCCCTTGTGGGCATCCAGGGGCCGCTCAGGCAGCCAGGAACGCAGTTCGTCGGTGCTCGCAACCTCGAGCGCGATCTCACTCAATTCCTTCTGATCCGCCGGGATCCCGATGTCGGCTACGCTGAGCTCACCCACGGCTGCCGCCCCGGGCATTCGGAAATGGCCGGGCTTGGCTGCCGCAAGCGTCACCGTCAGATCGGCCGACAAGGCCTCATCCGCCAGATCTCCCGTGTTGCAGTCCAGGCCTGAGGGACAGTCAACCGCCACAATCAGAGGTCGCGTCTGTCGGGCCGCAAGGACTTTCTTGGCCGTTCCCAGAACGCCCTTGGCAGCGCCCTCGAGCGGTAGCTTGATGCCCGTCCCCAGCACTGCGTCGATGACGATGTCTGCCGAGCCGAGCACGTTGTGCAGGACACGAGCCCGCTGATCATCGGCAGCGATCGCGATCAGAGCCCCGCGCCCGCGCACGCGTCCCAGATGCGGATCTGCCTCATCTCGTGCTTTCACAAGATACGCGGCGATCTGAGCGCCGGATTCAGCGAGCTGATCGATGGCCACTAGCCCGTCGCCACCGTTGTTGCCGCTCCCGACAAGCGCCACGACCCGCTTTCCGTTGAGAGCCGGCTGTCTGCGTCGAATCGCTTCTGCGACCGCTCGGCCGGCGTTCTCCATCATCTGATCGTAGGTCAGGCCGGATTTGTCGGCCGCCTTCTCGACCACTTTCATCTGCTCTACCGTGACGATCTTGGGCACATCGGACTCCTTGGCGTTTTGGAATTGTCTGAGGCTTCAAAGACATTATAAGCTTGCACGAGTAACCCTCCGTCTCCCCCCGACGGGAATCCGCGTATCCGCGCGGCGCGGGCTTCGTGCTGTTCCTATTCCGATTTCATCACGCAATGGATGATTCAGGCTTTGGCCACAGGTCACGGACCACATCATCCAGGCCAAGCCGCACGAGGGTTTCGGGAAGCGGCTTGCCGGAGAGCTCGTCCCAGCCTCTTGCCAGGTAGTAGGCATGCAGCATGTCCTGCAGCGGCAACTCGGCCGCCTCGGACGATGCATCAGGTCGAGCGCGCAGGATGTGAGCCGGCAGACGATCGTTCGCCCGACTCAATCCAAGCCGAATGTTGATCGCCCGCTTGAGATTCCACGATCTCTCTCCGACTAGCGCCAGCTCGTCCAGGGTATAGTCGAATCCGGTCGCTGCATTTGTCAGCTCGAGCACCGTCGACGAGGGGACATTGGCGAAGTAACACAGCACAAGCGAGTTGGCGACACTTCGCCAATCTTGGTGGCGAGCGACTCCGGCTGCCTTCTCTGCCCCGGCCAGCCGACCGTGAAGTGTGATCCCGAGTTCGTCCATCGTTTGGCCAATGTCGACCATGAAGTAATCGCTCTGATTGTGGCAGGCCCCGCGGGGCGAAGTCGCGTAGACAAGCGCCATCCCGGTGGCTCCGCGCGGATCGTGGTAGGCCAGCTCCAGCCCATTGACCTGTGCTGCCATCTCCGGCACGCCGTGGTCGATCGCCATCTGACGCGCCCCCCTGGCGATCAGCGCTCCAACCCCCTCCCGGTGCACAGTCTGGTGGATGAGGCGCTCGACCGCCTCGGCATCGCCCCAGGCCAAATTGTCGTCCGCCCCTTCGCCAACCAACAGCCCCTCGCTGCTCATCAACAACGCAAGGCCGATCGTGTTAGAGAGTGAGATCGTATCCATCCCGTATCTGTCGCAGAGCTCTCCCAACCTGGTGATCGCCTGGAGATCATCGATGAGCAAGTTGGGGCCGAAGCCTACGATGGTTTCGTATTCAGATCCTTTCCGTTCCAGTCCGTCATCCAGCCGCACCCTACGCCCACACGCGATAACACATCCGTGGCACGTGCTCACCCCGCTCAGAATGCTCTCGGCCACTGACGCTCCGGATACGTTTTCCGCGCCGCTGAAAGTGGCGCGAGTGAAATAGCGTTTGGGCATCTCGCCCAGGTAGTCGAAGTAGTCGCCCGCACTTGCCGATCCCAATTCACGCATGACGCGGCTGACGTTGTCGTCTTTGAGGGCAATGTTGGCCATGCGACGGGCTGCGCCAAATGTGTCCGGCGCCGCCAGGGGTAGCCCGCCCGTGCCTCGGACCGCGATCGCTTTCAGATTCTTCGCCCCCATCACGGCACCCATTCCCGTACGCCCAGCTACCCGGCCCTGATCGCACAAGATGAGGGCGAATGGCAGACCTACTTCCCCTGCGCGTCCAATCGCAGCCACGCGCGTCAAAGGATCCCCCAGCTCGCCTTTGATCGCCGATTGGGTTTCGTACGTATCGGTCCGCCCCCAAAGGTGATCCGCGGATCGAACCTCAAGCTGGCCATCGTGAATCCAGAGAAAGCAGGGGCGCAATGCCTTCCCTTTGATCAGGACACCATCGAACCCCGCCGCGCGAAGTTCAAACCCCAGGAAACCGCCGATATTCGACTCGCCCCATAGCCGCGTCGCCGGTGATTTGGCGCAGATGAGCATTCGACCGACCGCCGGCCCGGCCGTCCCCGTCAGCGGGCCGGCGGCAAGCAACAACGGCGCCTCTGGCGCCAGTGGATCGAGATCCATTGACAGGTACGGATAGAGGATGCGCGCTGCCAGGCTTGATCCGCCCAGAAAATGGCGCACTTCATCCTGGGGAACCTCGAGGGGATTTGTCGTACCGGAGCTGAGATCGACTTCACTCAAGCGAAACGAGACTTGCGCCATGCCCGGCGGTCTACTCCTCCGTTGTGAAGCAGACGGAAGCCACGGCTCTGCTCACGGGTTGCCCCGGCAGCTCACGCTTCCACCGGGTGGGTGAACCGGATGACGGGAGAAGTATGTCCATGTCCGCCGTTCAGTGGCGGGATTCGACTCATGGCGAACTCTGCCAGAGCAGTGATGGTCAGACTTGGGTTCATCCCCGGGTTGGCGGGGACGATCGATCCATCGACGACATACAATCCGGGGTAGTTGAACACACGACATTCTGCGTCGACCACCCCGTCGTCGGCTGATGTCCCCATCGGGCAGCCTCCGAGCGGGTGAGCCGTGATCGGTGCTCCAAGCAGGCCTTCCATAACATTGCCCAAGGCAACTCCGCCGATCTGGGATGCGACTGCGCGGGTGACCTTGTGGCCGACCGGAATCTCGGCCGGGATTGGCCGTGTCCGATCGCGTTCGGAAACCAGGCCCCGCTGGAAAAGGGTGAACAGGTCACGGCCGGACTTCAACGTCAATCTGTTCTCTTCGGTCTGCATGACGAGCAATCCGACTGTGCGTCCACCCCAGCCGGGTTCGAGTTTCGAGGCCAGGAATCGGAGCGGATGGCGGGCGATCTCGCCGGCGATGCGCCCCAGACGCGGCAATCCTCGACCTCCGTCATCGATCATTGGTGCGCCCAGGAGCCGGTACATCATCGAGGATCCTGCGGGGTAGTGGAAGGGCTCTACAGAGGTGACTTCATCCGGCTGGAACACCGAGCCGATGGCGACGCCAAGCGTCATGTCCTGACCGCGGTCATCGGCGGTCGCGCCGAGCAACGCCTCGCTGTTGCTGCGGACCTGAGCTCCCACGCAGGAAGAGAGCGCCGGCAATGTTCGGTCCTCATCCCGAGCACGCATCAGGAGCTTGAGTGTCCCGACTACACCGGCCGACACGACGACATTCCGCGCTCGTATCCGCCACCTCCCCTTCAGCGGCCAATCCGTCGTCCCTGCCAGATGGAGCAAGTAGCGCGCGCCATCAGCTTCGCCGCCGGGGATGGGCTCGATCCGTTCGACGGTCGTCTCAGCCCTTATCTCAGCGCCCCACCTCTCAGCGAAGTACAGGTAGTTCTTGACAAGAACGTTCTTTGCGTTGGTGCGGCATCCGACCATGCAGGCTCCGCAATGATTGCAGCCCGTCCTGCGCGGGCCGTCGCCATCGAAGTACGGATCAGCGACCTCAACCTCCTCTTTCCCGAAAAACACTCCGACCTGCGTCGGCCGGAATGTCCTCCCCACTCCCAGGCTGCTGGCTACTGCCTCGACTGCCCGATCTGAGGCGGTCAATCGAGGGTTCTCGGTTACACCGAGCATGGCGCGCGCTGTGGCGAAATGCGGCCGCAGCACAGCTTTCCAGTCCTTGAGCCGGCGCCAATCCGCAGCCTCGAACAGACGCTCGCCGGGCTCGACAAGGACGTTGGCATACACCAGGCTGCCGCCCCCCACCCCGCTGCCGTGAAGTACCATCAGATCCCGGAACACACTGAGCTGCAGGATGCCGAAACAGCGGGCCGCCGGCAGCCACAGGTATTTCCACACGTTCCAATTCGATCGGGGGAACTCATCGTCGCGGAAGCGGCGACCTCGTTCGAGGACGGCGACCCGATAGCCTTTTTGGGCGAGTCGCATCGCGCTGACGCTGCCGCCGAACCCTGATCCAACGATGACAAAATCGTAGGCGCACGGGAGCTCCGAAGACCCGATCACCGGTTTGGCTGCCTCCAAGTTTCACAGTCCGTGCGCCCGGATGCCGTCCGAACCGAGCGGCCTGGGGGGCGCGCTTCGCTCCAACTGAGGACCAGCCCCGGCTGACGGTCAGGTCGCAATCTCGACTCTTCTGGCGCAGCGAACAAAGTCGAGGACAGTCGGGACATTGCGCAACATGTAAGCCATGCTGCCTTCGACTCTCAGCTTCCGAGTAAGCATGGCTTGCATCGCATCGAGTTCGCCGGAAAGGATTCTGAGGAAATTCGATCGGGGAGCACTCAGAACATAGCGTGGCGCGGGCACTTCCTCGGAGTCATCCATCAGATGACCGCCTCGGCATCGCCCATGCCACAAATCCAGGTAGATCCGGGATGGCTTCTGTTTCGGATCTGCAGCCTCGTCCGGCTCGACGACGAAGATCAAGTCGCCCTCCCAGTTCCGGGCGATTTCGGCATACCGGCTGTCGCTGTTCAAGACTTCGATCAGGTTCTCCACCCACGCCTGGCTTGGAAAAACGTGACCCACGCGGACCTCCTGGATCGTCTCCGCCGATTATCGTACGCCGATTCCGGGCTGTCAACGAGCACCCGACTCAAGGGTGCGTTCCATTTCGGGTTCGGATCCTCGTTCAAAAGGGAAG
>CAZGRL010000015.1:0-8679 GCA_964528155.1 uncultured Anaerolineaceae bacterium | reverse complement strand
GAAGCGCTTCCCCCCCTAGTTGGAGTGCACCCTGCGCGGCGATATCATTTGACGCCTCCCGGGTGGTCGGTTAGACTATGTGCCCGTTTTGAATCGGCGCGAACGTCGGGGGTTTCTTTGCGCCAACGATCGCCGCTCTTGGCGGTCGCGCAGGTTCAGGAGAGACCATGATCGTCACCCGCGACAAACTGGAGGCGCACGAAGACTCGGCGCTGTCATCAGTCGGCATCCGCAGCCGCGATTCCCGTGGCCGGGCGTTCCCCGAGGATGAGCCGGGTTATAGAACCGCGTTCCAACGGGATCGCGATCGGATCCTGCACACGACGGCTTTTCGGCGACTGGAATACAAGACGCAGGTCTTTGTCAATTACGAAGGGGACTACTACAGGACTCGCCTGACGCACACCCTCGAAGTGGCGCAGATCGGTCGGACGATCGCCCGTGCACTCGGGGCCAACGAGGACCTCGTTGAGGCGATCTGCCTGGCCCACGACCTCGGTCATCCGCCCTTCGGACATGCAGGTGAGACGAGTCTGAGCCGGTTCATGACCGGCCGAGGTGGGTTCGATCATAACAAGCAGTCGCTACGGATCGTTACCCAGCTCGAGCGCCGATATCCGGATTTCGCGGGGTTGAACCTTACATGGGAGGTCCGTGAGGGGATTGTCAAGCACGAGACCGAATACGACATCGCCGATGCACAGGAATATGATCCTGAGAAACGCGCTCATCTCGAGGCTCAAATCGCCAATGTTGCCGACGAACTTGCTTATACCGCCCACGACCTCGATGACGGCCTGCGGGCCGGCTTGATTTCCGCAGCTAGTCTGAGCGGCCTGGGATTATGGGAGAAAGTCCGGCAGAGTATCGGGTGGAAGGATGAGCCGTACGACGAAACCATCCGCCATAGGCTTATTCGCCGGTTGATCGGGATCGAGGTTACGGACCTGCTCGGGGCCAGTGAGGCGCGATTGGAGCAGAGCGGGGCGGACTCGGTCGAGGCGCTCCAATTGCTGTCATACAACGTCATCGGATTCTCCGACTCTCTGGCCCGCCTGAATCGTGACTTGAAAGACTATCTGTTCAAGAACATGTATCAGCACTATCGTGTGTTCCGAATGCAGGTGAAGGCCGAGAGGTTCCTGGAAGACCTATTTGAAGCCTACACGCGTTACCCAGAGACGCTTCCCCATGGAGTTCGGGAACGGGCCCGAGATGGGGATCTGTACCGGACGGTATGCGACTACATCGCCGGAATGACGGATCGGTTCGCGCTCGAGGAGCGGGACAAACTGTTCGATCCGCACAAGCGGCCCTAGGTACTTTGAATACAGGTGAGGGAATGGAAGACAAAGAGTTTTTCTTGACACCCGAAGGTGCGGATCGGCTTCGCGCCGAACTCGAGAAGTTGCGAGGCCCTCGGCGGACGGATCTGGCCAAACGCCTGCGGCATGCCGTTCAACAGGGCGACCTGTCTGAGAACGCGGACTACATCAGTGCCAAGGAAGAGCAGGCATTCCTCGAAGGGCGGATCCAGGAGCTGGAGACGATCTTGCGCGAAGCGACGGTCGTCGAAGGGGGAAGCACGGATACAGTCGGCATCGGTAGCACCGTCGTCGTCGCCGAGGACGGCCAGGCGCCTCAGACGTTCCATGTGGTGGGAATCAAGGAAGCATCCCCACGAGATGGGCGGATCTCCAACGAATCGCCCATCGGGAAGGCACTGATGGGCAAGAAAGTTGGAGATGTAGCTCTGGCTGTGACCCCCGGCGGGAGCGTCGAATTGAAGGTCATCGAGATTCGATAGGGCTCGTTGCGAGTCGGGAGCACCCGCATCTCGGCCGGGGATGACCGTCATCCAATGATCCCTGAGAGATAAGCAATAAGAAACCGGGCAGTCGATGGACTGCCCCGGTTGTTCTTTTTACTCTCTCCGGGAGAGTGGAGGCGCCTCAGACTCCGCGCGACCAGGCCCTCAATTCGATCGTCACTCTCTCGAAGAAACTCTCGGGTGGTAGGGCGCCTTCGCCGTACACTAGGTCGACGACTCGGGCCTCAACCTCAAGCGATGCCGTCTGCAAGTAGATCACGCCACCACTTTCGGCCAGCGCCGGGTCCCCTTTCGCCGCCAGCCGGTTGTGGGTTGGGTCATCCTGGAACGCATACCGGCTCATCAAGACCTTTGTCACGGTCTGGATGTCATTCTTGTCGAACAACCACACCTCAAGTGCCGAGACCTTTTTGGGATCGCCCACACCAATGACATCTCCGATGCCGACCCCGCACTCTCCCAGGAAATCCCCTGTTGAACTCTCGATGCTGAAGGAGTCGTCATACAGGTCTTCCCCGAGTGAGTAGATCGTTCGGAAAGTCGCCAGGGGCTCCTGGCTCTTGTCGGCGGCAGACGCGGCCTGTCTCGGGGGAGCGACCGGCCCGGTACCCAGGTTCATCCTGGCCTGCGCTTCTTCTTCCGACAGCGACGGCGCCCCGCGCAGTCGCAGTCTATCTCTGAAGATGTAGGCCGCTCCAAAGAGGAGACCGAGCAGGATCGTCCCGCCACAGACTGGGAGCAGCAGCCGGCTTGCACCCGCTAATCCTCCTCCCGGGACGGACGTGGATTGCGGCTCGACGGACGGCTTAAAGATCTCGACAACCGCCCTGAAATTCTGAATATCTGTGGGTTTGGCCTCGCCCGGGTTGGCTCCAATCTCCTCCAGAGTCTGCTGTGCATGGCTTCCCAGACTCTGATACCTCTCGATCGCCAGATCCACATCACGGTTGATGGAGTAGGAGTCGATCGCCATCCGCAAGTAGTCCTGCTGCAGATCCGCGCGGAGTTGTTCCGGCGTCCCATCGACCCAGCGGACAGGGTTGATACCCCAGGCATATCCGAGTCCTAGAATGATGCCGACGACGAGGGCGATGCCCGGCAGAACCCACTTTCGCTGTGTCAGGCCGTCCAGGATGTTCATAAGCGTTCACTCCCCGAGTGTCGGGCGCGGCGTTTTGTACTCGTCCGATGTCCCGGAATTGGACAAATTCTAGACCTGGGTTGTGCCGAAGGCAAATCTTTGGATGGAGGTGCAGGTTCTATGCCAGATCGCGCTCGACTTCGGGGATCTCGTCCCGGTCGAATTGCGTTTGGCAAGACAGGCACACGGCCTTCTTCTTGTTCTCGGCCACCAGCAGCCCTCCGCAATTGGGGCAGGCTGTTGGTAGCGGCCGCTTCCAGCTTGTGAAATCGCACTCCGGGTAGTTGGCGCACCCGTAGAAGATACGTCCACGTCGCGTGTGCCGTTCGACCAGTTCTCCACCATCCTGGGGGCACTTGACGCCGATCTTCTCCAGCCAGGGTTCCGTGTATCGGCAGTTGGGGAAATTCGAACAGCCGATGAATCGCCCGTAGCGTCCATGCCGGATCAACAGATCTCCGCCGTCTTCAGGGCACTTCCGCCCCAGAGCCTCGTTTTCCGGTTTCATCTCGGGCATGTTTTCCGTGGCCAGACGCACCTGCTCCGCGAATGGGTCATAGAAAGCACGGATGACGTCGACCCACTCCCGCCTCCCATCGGCGATGTCGTCCAGCTCCTCCTCCATCTTGGCGGTGAACCCGAGGTCGACGATCTCCGGGAAGTGATCGACGATGAGATCGTTGACGATCTCGCCGATCTCGGTGGGGAACAGCCTGCGCTTCTCCCGCCGCACATAGCCGCGCTGCTGGATAGTGGTGATGATGGGGGCATAGGTCGATGGTCTGCCGATCCCATTCTCTTCGAGCGCCCGCACAAGCCCGGCTTCCGAGTAACGCGCCGGAGGCTGGGTGAAATGCTGATCAGGGTAGACCTCGAGCAAGTCTAGGGAGTCTCCTTCGGCCAGTTGCGGCAACTGGTCGAGTTGAGATCCGTTGTCTCCGGCCCCGTTGTCGTCTCCGTTTTCGCTCGGGGCCTCACCCATCACCTGGAGGAATCCGGGGAAGCGCAGGCTTGAAGCCGAAACACGCAACGCATATTGATGGGAGGCTGAGCGGCCGTCGATCTCGACGGTCAGCGTGTCGTACTCCGCCGCGTTCATCTGTGAGGCGATGAATCGATTCCAGATCAAGGTGTAGAGCTTCAGTTGGTCGTTGGACAGCGATTCCTTGACTTCGTCGGGCAAGAGTGCGACAGATGTCGGGCGGATGGCTTCGTGAGCTTCCTGCGCGCCTCGAGTCTTGGTTTGATACACGGGGGGAGACTCGGGAAGATACTCGGCGCCGTATCGAGTGCGAATGAGATCCCGGGCTTCGGCCTGGGCCTCGGACGAAACCTGCGTCGAATCGGTCCTCATGTAGGTGATCAAGCCGACAGCTTCGGTATGATCGAGTTCGACCCCTTCGTAGAGTTGCTGGGCGATGGCCATCACCTTGCGGGCGCTGAAACCGAGGCGCCGCGAGGCATCTTGCTGGAGCGTGCTCGTGGTAAATGGGGCGGACGGTCGCCTTGTCCGGACTCCAGTCTTGACCGACGCCACCCGGTATTCCGCCGTTCGCATGTCCTGGACGATCGGCGTGACGGCCTCTTCCGACTCCGGCTTCGCTTCCTCCCCGTCGAGTTGCATGAGCTTGGCGCGGAAGGCCGGAGGTTTCTCAGGTGCGAGGAGCTCGGCGTCGATCGTCCAGTATTCCTGGGGATCGAAGTTCAGAATCTCTCGCTCGCGATCTACGACAAGACGCAGCGCGGCCGATTGCACACGCCCTGCCGAGAGGCGACTGCGCACTTTTGACCAGAGGAGAGGGCTCAGGTTGTAGCCGACCAAGCGGTCGACGATCCGGCGCGCTTGCTGGGCGTCGACCAGATCCATGTCGATCGAGCGAGGATGCGCAAAGGCGCGCTCGATGGCCGGCTTTGTGATCTCGTGAAAGACAACCCGCCGGGCCTGCTCGGGCTCGATCTCGGCCGCCTGCATCAGATGCCAGGCGATCGCCTCGCCCTCGCGATCCGGATCCGTCGCCAGGAAGACGTCCTTGGCCTTGGAAACGTCCGCTTTGAGCGCCTTGACAACGTCGCGCTTTTCGTTGGGCACTCGATACTGTGGCTCGAAGTCATTGTCGACGTCGACGGAAAGCTTCGAACGTAGAAGATCCCGCACGTGACCGACCGACGCCCGGACCTTGAATCCCTTTCCAAGGAAGCGCCCGACAGTCCTGGCTTTCGCCGGCGACTCGACGATCACCAGTCGACCGCTCCGCTTTCTGTCTGATCCCCCTGCCCCTTTGCTGTTGTGGTTGCGCGATCTCGATCGAGAGTCGACCGGTGGCGGCGTCAAACCCTGATGCGCCTCGGTCCGGCCCATGCGGAATAGGCGGGTACCGCAGACTTCACACGTTCCCCGCGTGGCTGGAGCTCCATTGGCGGTGAATGTCGGATCAGGATCAACCATATTTCGCTTCTGTTTGCACTTTACACAATATGCTTCCACACACCACTCCTACTAGAGGTATTCACCCATTCCTCCACTGACCAATCGCTCGACGAGCATCCGGACGTCCTCGCTACGTTCCTTGGAGCAGACAAGGATGATATCCGGAGTGTCGACGATGATGATGTCCCTCAAACCCAAGGTGGCGATCAGGCGTCGCTTCTCGCCGATCGCGTCCTGATATACGAGGCTGCCGTGCGTATCCTCCAGCAGCGTGTTGTCGCCCAGGATCAGATTCCCGTCTGAATCGAGCGGCAGCGCCTCTAAGAGACGCTCCCAACTGCCGATGTCGTACCAACCCAGGTCCTCCGCCGGAATCACGACTGCGCCTTCAGCGTGCTCCATGATCCCGTAGTCAATCGTTTGCGGAGCAAGATCCTCCCAGACTTGCTCGAGGACTTCGGTCTCGCCCGGCGAGCCGAACGCCGCCCCTATTCTCGTCAGCCCATCAGCCAGGATTGGCATCTGACGTCGCATTTCTTCAAGAATCCGATCCGTACTCCAGATGAACATCCCAGAGTTCCACAAGTATTTACCACTCTCGATATATGCCTGAGCCGTCTTAAGTCTCGGCTTCTCGCGAAATGCAGCCAGCTGAAACACCGGTAGGCCTCGCGAGGGTTCGAGCGACTCGCCTCTCTCGATGTAGCCATACCCCGTGGAAGGATAGGCGGGCGTGATCCCGAGCGTGACCAGCAGGCCTCGCTCGGCGACGTCGCGCGCTGCCAGGAGGAGATCGCGAAACCTCTCGACGGATGCGATGAAGTGATCCGCCGTGAGGCAGGCCATAATGCCATTGGCTGTCCTCCGTCGGATGGTGATCGCCGCCAATCCAATGACGGAGGCGGTTCCGCGCGGTCCCGGCTCGAGGACGAAGTTGTCTCGCGGCAAATCAGGCGCCTGCTCTTGAAGCATCTCCGCCTGGGAAGCCACCGTGGCTACCAGGATGTTCTCTGCCGGTATGATCGGCAGCAGCCGGTCGATCGCAAGCTGGAAGAGCGTCCGATCGCCCGAAAGCCGCAACGCTTGCTTGGGTCGCTCTCGGCGCGAGAGAGGCCACAGTCGAGTGCCCCCTCCTCCCGCCATGATCACCGCATAGAACTCACTTCCCATCATTCCACCCGGTACTCCGCCTGGCGTTCTCGGGCCCGCATGTAGTGCATGCCTCCCACCTGCCGAACTCGACCCTTGAGCTCGAGCATGGCCAACGAAGCGCTGACCTGCGCCACGGGCAAACCACACCGCACGCCGAGTTCGTCGACGTGAAGCGGCTCTCCGGCAAGAGCCTGAAGCAGCTGGCGCTCTGTCTCATCCTCCGGCAGGGCTTCGCTGACGGTCTCCTGACGGGCCAGGACGTCGAGATTGAGGGCCTCCAGGACTTCTTCCACCGATAGAAGCGGCCTGGCGCCGGATTGGATCAGGCGATTGGTACCCCGGCTCGCATGGCTGTGGATGCTGCCTGGCACGGCGAAGACATCTCGTCCCTGATCGGCGGCGAATTCGGCCGTGATCAAGGCGCCGCTGCTCTCCCCAGCCTCGACGATTACGACAACCAGGGCCAACCCTGAAATGATCCGGTTGCGAGGTGGAAAGTTGCCTGGCTCCGGTCGTGTACCAAGGGGGTAATCCGACAGGACCGCGCCGCTTGCGGCAATCTGCTCAGCCAGCCTTCGATGTTCTCGGGGGTAGATGTAGTCCACACCTGATCCCAGCACCGCCAGCGTGCGGCCTCCAGCTTCGATGGCAGCCCGATGGCCGATGGAGTCTACCCCGCGCGCCAGCCCTGAGACGATCGTCACACCACTCCTGGCCAACATCGAAGCAACTTCGTGGGCGACGTCCGTACCATACGCTGTCGGCTTACGAGTACCGACTACCGCCGCCGCCCATCTGTCTTCGTATTCGAGCGCGCCCCATACAAACAGCACAGGCGGAGGCGCATCGATTTCCAATAATCGTTCAGGATACTTCGGGTCTTCCCAGGTGAGCAACGTAAATCCGGCCTGATCGATTCGATCGAGCTCCGCATGCAGATCGATATGCGCGCGTGCATCAACCAACGCGTCGATGAGGGTCGCGTTCAATCCTACCGCCCGCAAATCCTCACGGCTGGCATTCCATGCAGTTTCGACGTCGCCAAACGCGTCGAGCAAGGCGCGCACACGCGCCGGGCCGATCCCTTTGACAAGGCCGAAACCAAGCCAGTAGCCTCGAGTGTCCCCCGTCATGTCTCACCTCTCGATCAAAATCCCCGAAGAAGTCGGGAGAGAATACCACGCCGAGAATCAGCGTGTCAAGCTCCCCTTCGGGCTATAGGCCGACGGGGGCAGCAATTCGGGTCGCGCAAGCCCTATTTGACAGCGGGATGGCTATTCCAGGGAATCCGAGTTCGCCGGGGCTCCGTTGACTGGGCGAGTCGCTTGTCGCGCACAATATGTGGTTCCGCGCTCCTGGTATACTCTCTTCCGTTGCGCTTCCTTTGATATAGACTTCATTCCGTTGGCTTGTTCTCAGTTTGCATCCGTAACTCGTTCCATTGGCGAAGGGGCGGCTGTGCTTTCAATTCGATAAACGCCTTTCGCGAAGGAGACGTCCATGAAACGCTTCCACATTCTGGCGCTTGCCGCCACAGGGTTAGGTCTCACCACCCTTGCATGCAGCCTCAATTTACCCTCCCTCCCATTTGGGCCACAGATCGAGGTTGGCGAGCCTGGCCAATTCAAGATCGGGCCGGAACAGACCGAGACGCTCGAGATCCCCGGAACCGGATCACCGGCCAGCTTGCGCATCCAGTTTGCTGTGGGCAAGCTCCAGCTCAGCGGCGGAGGTGACGAACTGCTCACCGGGACGGCCACATACAACGTCGCCGAGCTCAAGCCAATTGTTGAAGGCTCAGGAGATAGCTGGACTGTTCGGACCGGCGATGTGGAAGGATTCTCCGCCGTGGCAGCTGCTCAGCTCGTTAATACATGGGATTTGACGCTCGGCTCCGATCCACTTGATCTGGATTTCGACGTCGGCGCAGTCAAGGCCGAAATGGACCTCGCCAATATGGCCATCACCCGCCTGAAGATGGACGCCGGCGCCAGCGACATCAGCATCGCCTTCTCCATGCCCAACGCCGTCAGCATGGAATCCTTCGCGATCGAGGCTGGGGCGGCCCAACTCGATTTGAGCCAGCTGGCCAACGCCAATACCGGGCGGATGGATTTCGCATTGGGC